>QHVW01000374.1 GCA_003223675.1 Acidobacteriota bacterium | reverse complement strand
GTGCCCGCCGTCCTCGTGCCGCTCGCGGCGCTGCCGCTCACCGACGTCGGCAAGCTCGACCGGCGGGCGCTGCCGGCCCCCGAGGCGCTCGAACCGGCGGCGGGCGAGCCGGCCACGGCGCTCGGCGCCGGCGTCCACGATCCGAGCGACCTGGGCGATCTGGTGATGGAGATGCTCGCCGGACTCTGGGAGGAGGTGCTCGACCCTGAGCCGCAGCGCGGGCCGGCCGCCGACGGCGCCCTGCATTTCGAGAGGAGCGCCTTCGAGAGGAGCCGGCGGGTCGGCCCCCACGACGACTTCTTCGACTTGGGCGGGCATTCACTCACCGTCATGCGCCTGCTGTCGCGCATCCGCCAGACGT
Organism: Acidobacteriota bacterium; assembly: GCA_003223675.1. Lineage (GTDB taxonomy): Bacteria > Acidobacteriota > Thermoanaerobaculia > Multivoradales > UBA5704 > DATARR01. The sequence continues at coordinate 7,530 of QHVW01000374.1, read as the reverse complement.
TCGGGGTGGAGCTCGGCGCGCAGACGGTCTTCGCCTTCCCCACCCTGGCCGCGCAAGCGCGCGTGGTCGCCGCGGCGCGGCGGGGGGCGGAGAGCGCCCTGCCGCCGCTCGCGAAGGTCCCGCGGCAGGGGCCGCCGGCGCTCTCCTTCGCCCAGCAGCGGCTCTGGTTCCTCGACCGCCTGGCGCCGGAGAGCCCGCTCTACAACGTACCCTCCACCTACAGTCTCGCCGGGCCGCTCGCGCCGGCGGCGCTCGCCGCCGGCCTCTCCGAGATCGTCCGCCGGCACGAGGCGCTGCGCACCCGGTTCGTCGAGGTGGACGGCGAGCCCCGGCAGGAGATCGGCGCTCCCTGGCAGGTGGCGCTGCCGCAGGTCGACCTCCGCGGCCTCGGGCGGGAGCGGCGCCCGGGCGAGCTGGCGCGCCTGCGCACCGAGGAGGCGGGCCGGCCGTTCAACCTCGCCCGCGGCCCCCTGCTGCGGGCCGGTCTGGTGCGCCTGGACGAGGAGGAGCACGCGCTCCTCCTCACCGTACACCACATCGTCTACGACGGCTGGTCCGAGGGGGTGCTGACCGCCGAGCTCACGGCGCTCTACGCGGCGGCCCTCGCGGGGCGCCCCTCGCCGCTCGGCGAGCTCGCCGTGCAGTACGCCGACTTCGCCGCCTGGCAGCGCGCCTGGCCGCCGGAGGTGCTCGGGCGGCAGCTCGCCTGGTGGCGCGACGAGCTCGCGGGAGCACCCGCGGCGCTGCCGCTGCCGGTCGACCGGCCGCGCCCGGCGGCGCCGAGCTTCCGCGGCGCGAGCGCGATGCTCCGCCTGCCGCCGGCGGCGACGGCGGCGCTCCGCCAGGCGGCGCGGCGGGAGGGGACGACCCTCTACATGCTGCTCCTCGCCGGCTTCGCGGCGCTCCTCGCGCGCGTCACGGGAGAGGAGGACCTGCTCGTCGGCACGCCGGTCGCCGACCGCCTGCGGCCGGAGGTCGAGGGGCTGATCGGGTTCTTCGTCAACACGGTGGTGATCCGGGCGCGGGCGGCCGGCGATCCGTCCTTCCGCGGCCTGCTCGCGACGGTGCGCGACACGGCGCTCGGGGCCTTCGCCCATCAGGACCTGCCCTTCGAGATGCTGGTCGAGGAGCTGCGGCCGGAGCGCGAGCGGTCGCGGAACCCGCTGGTCCAGGTGCTCTTCTCCTTCCAGGGCGCCGGCCAGGCCACGGCGGGCACGGCGGACGACGCCGCGGGGCTGCGCCTCGTGCGGCTCCCCTGGGGCGAGCGGTCGACGGCGAAGCTCGACCTCCTGCTCTCGGCGATGGAGATGCCGGTCGAGGCAGGTCTCGAAAGCCGGGGAGAAAGCAACGAGGCGGAGCTCACTCTGGTCCTGGAGTACGCGGCGGACCTCTTCACCGCGACGACCGCGGCGCGCCTTCTCGGCCACTACGCGACGCTCGTCGCCGGGGCGGCAGCATCGCCGACATCGCCGGAGCTGCCGCTCTCCTGCCTGCCGCTCCTCTCGGCGCCCGAGCGCCACCAGCTCGTCGTGGAGTGGAACGACACGGCGTCGGGCTTCCCGCTCCGCCCCGTGCACCGCCTGTTCGAGGAGCAGGCGGCGGCGCGGCCGGACGCGGTCGCCGTGTCGTGGGAGGGGGGCCCGATGAGCCCGATGAGAACAATGAGCTACGGCGAGCTCGACCGGCGCTCCGGCGAGATCGCCCGGCGCCTCCGGCGGCTGGGGGTCGCGACCGACGCGCGGGTGGGGCTCGTCGTCGAGCGCTCGCCGGAGATGTTGGAGGCCCTCTTGGGCATCCTGAAGGCGGGTGGCGGCTACCTGCCGCTCGACCCCACCTACCCGCGCGAGCGGCTGGCGCTGCTGCTGGCGGACGCGGCGCCGGCGGCCGTGGTAGGGCCGCGGCGCCTGTTGGCGGCTCTCCCCGATATCCCCGGTGGGGCGCCCCGCCTGGCGCTCGAGGACGTCGATCTCGAAGCGCCCGAAGCGGACACCGCGCCCACCGTCCTGAGGAGTGCCGACGTCCCTCCCGAGAGCCTCGCCTATGTGATCTACACCTCGGGCTCGACGGGCGCGCCCAAGGGGGTCGAGGTCAGCCATCGGGGGGTGGTGCGGCTGGTGCGCGAGGCGGGCTACACGGTGTTCGGCCCCGGCGAGGTCTACCTCCCACTGTCGCCGCTGACGTTCGACGTGGCGACCCTCGAGATCTGGGGTCCGCTCCTCAACGGCGGCCGTCTGGTCCTCCTGCCGCCGGGGCCGTACACGCTGGCCGACATCTACGCGGCGGTGGCGCGCCAGGGGGTGACGACGCTCTGGCTGGCGTCCGCCCTCTTCAACCTCGCGGTGGAGGAGGGGCTCGCGCCGCTCAGCGGCCTGCGCCTGCTGGAGGCCGGCGGCGACGTCGTGTCGCGCCCCCACGTAGAGCGGGCGCTCGCGGCCCTGCCGGGTGCCGTCGACCTCCTCAACGGCTACGGCCCGACGGAGAACACGATGTTCTCGACCACCCACCGCCTGCGCGGCGGGCTCGCGCCAGGCGAGGCGTCGGTGCCGATCGGGCGGCCGATCTCCAACAGCAGCGCCTACGTGCTCGACCGGTCGCTCGCGCCGCTGCCGGTCGCCTGCGTCGGGGAGCTCTACGTGGGCGGCGCCGGCGTAGCGCGCGGCTACCTGGGCCTTCCGGCGCTGACCGCCGAGCGCTTTGTGCCGGATCCGTTCTCGGCGGACCCGCGGGACCCGCGGGGCGGCGACCGGCTCTACCGCACGGGCGATCTCGCGCGGTGGCGGCCGGATGGGACGCTCGACTTCCTCGGCCGGCGCGACTTCCAGGTCAAGGTGCGCGGCTTCCGCGTCGAGCTCGGGGAGGTGGAGAGCGCGCTCCTGCGCCATCCGAGGGTGCGCGAGGCGGTGGTGACGGCGGTGTCGGAATCGGCCGGCGGCCACCGTCTGGTCGCCTACTACGTGCCGGAGGGCGCGGACGGGCCGGCGCCGGCCGAGCTCCGCATCCACCTCCGCGAGAGCCTGCCGGAGCACATGGTGCCGTCGCTCTTCGTGCCCCTCGCGGAGCTGCCGCTCAACGCCAACGGCAAGGTCGACCGGCGGGCGCTGCCGTCGCCCGAGGCGGTCAGCGAAGCGGACACCGCGCCGCGGACGCCGCCCCGAAATCCCGTCGAGGAGGTGATCGCCGGGATCTGGGAGGATCTCCTCGGCCTCGACCCTCAGAGCCACCCGGTCGGCGTCGACGACGACTTCTTCCACCTGGGCGGCCACTCGCTCCTCGCCATCCGCCTGCTGGCGCGCCTCCGTGCAGTGCTCGGGGCCGACCTGCCGGTGCAGCAGGTCTTCGATGCACCGACGATCGCCGGCCTCGCCGAGGCGGTGGCTCGGGCTCGGGTCTCCGGCGATGCCGGCGACGGGGCGGCCGGGCCTGCCCTGCCGCCGCTCGCGCCGCGCGCCTTTGCGGATACCGGCTCCGCGGACGCCGCCGCGCCGCTCTCCTACGCGCAGCAGCGGCTCTGGTTCCTCGACCGCCTGGCGCCGGGGAGCCCGGCCTACAACGTACCCTCCGCCTACGGCCTCGCCGGGCCGCTCGCGCCGGCGGCGCTCGCCGCCGCCCTCGCCGAGGTGGTGCGCCGCCACGAGATTCTCCGCGCCCGCTTCGTCGAGCGCGACGGCGAGCCGCGGCTGGAGATCGCGGAGACATTGGCGCCGGGGCTCCTACCCCTGCCCCCGCCGCTGGTGGATCTGAGCGCCCTGGCTCATCCATCCCTTTCCGGGCGCCGGAGCACCGAGCTGGCGAGGCTGCGCTCCGCGGAGGCCGAAAGGCCGTTCGACCTCGCCGCGGGACCCCTCCTGCGCACCGCTCTCGTCCGGCTGGGCGCCGAGGAGCACGTGCTCCTCCTCGACTTCCATCACGCCGTCTACGACGGCTGGTCGGAGGGGGTGCTCCTGCGCGAGCTCCCGGCGCTCTATGACGCGGCGCGGGCGGGGACGCCGTCGCCCCTTGCCGAGCCGACCCTCCAATATGCCGACTTCGCGGTCTGGCAGCGGGCCTGGCCGCCGGAGGTGCTCGGCCGCCAGCTTGCCTATTGGCGCGGGCAGCTCGCCGGCGCGCCGACGGCCCTCGAGCTGCCGGCGGACCGGCCGCGCCCGGCGGTCGCGAGCCTCCGCGGCGCCGGCCGCCGACGGCTCCTCGGGGCGCCGGAGGCGGCGCGACTCCGCCAGGTGGCGCGGCGGGAAGGAGCGACGCTCTACATGCTGCTCCTCGCGGCCTTCGCGGCGACGCTGGCGCGCCACGGCGGCCAGGAGGACGTCCTGGTCGCCACGCCGGTCGCGAACCGCGCCCGGCCGGAGCTCGAAGGGCTGATCGGCTTCTTCGTCAACACCCTGGTCCTCCGGGTGCGGCTCGGCGGCGACCCGGATTTCCACCGCGTGCTGGCGTCGGTGCGCCAGACGGCGCTCGCCGCCTTCGCGCACCAGGACCTGCCGTTCGAGGCGCTCGTCGAGGAGCTCCGGCCGGAGCGCGACCTGTCGCGCGCCCCGCTGGTTCAGGCGATGCTCTCGCTGGGGGGCGCCACGCCGGCGCGGCCGCTCGGCGGCGGCCTCCACCTCACGCGCCTGCCTTCGCCCGAGAAGACGACGGCGAAGCTCGACCTCTCGCTGGGGGCGACCGAGCTCACCGAGCTCGCGGGGGAGGACGGCGGGCAGAGCCTGCTCCTCGAGCTGGAGTACGCAACCGACCTCTTCACCGCGACGGCCGCGGAGCGGCTCCTCGCGCACTTCGCGACGCTCCTCTGCGGCGCCGCGGAGGCGCCGGAGCTGCCGCTCTCGCGCCTGCCGCTCCTGGCGCCGGCCGAGCGCCACCAGCTCGTCGCGGAGTGGAACGACACGGCGTCGGGCTTCCCCGAACGGACCCTGCACGGCCTCTTCGCGGAGCAGGCGGCAGCGCGGCCGGACGCGGTCGCCGTCTCCTGGGAAGTGGGGGAGATGAGCTACGGCGAGCTCGACCGGCGCTCCAGCGAGATCGCCCGGCACCTGCGGCGGCTGGGGGTGGCGCCCGATGCGATCAACGCGCGGGTGGCGCTCGTCGTCGAGCGCTCGCCGGAGATGGTGGCGGCCCTCCTGGGCATCCTGAAGGCGGGCGGCGGCTACCTGCCGCTCGATCCCGCCTACCCGCGCGAGCGGCTGGCGCTGCTGCTGGCGGACGCGGCGCCGGCGGCCGTGGTGGGGTCGCGGCGCCTGCTGGCGGATATCCCCGGTACGGTGCCCCGCCTGGCGTTCGAGGACGCTGCCCCCGAGGCGGACGCGGACGCCGCGACCCTTTGCGCCGACGTGCCTCCCGCGAGCCTCGCCTACGTGCTCTACACCTCGGGCTCGACCGGCACGCCCAAGGGGGTCGAGGTCAGCCATCGCGCGGTGGTGCGGCTGGTGCGCGAGACGGCCTACGCGGCGTTCGGCCCCGGCGAGGTCTTCCTCCAACTGTCGCCGATGTCGTTCGACCTGGCGACCTTCGAGATCTGGGGGCCGCTCCTCAACGGCGGCCGCCTGGCGCTCCTGCCGCCCGGGCCGTTCACGGTGGCCGGCCTCTACGCGGCCGTGGAGCGCCACCGGGTGACGACGATCTGGCTGACGTCCGGCCTCTTCCACCTCGCGGTGGAGGAGGGGCTCGCGCCGCTCGGCGGCCTGCGCCAACTGGTGGCCGGCGGCGACGTCCTGTCGCGCCCGCACGTGCTGCGGGCGCTCGCGGCCCTGCCGGATGTCGACCTCATCAACGGCTACGGCCCGACCGAGAACACGACCTTCTCGACCACCCACCGCCTGCGCGACGGCCTCCCGGCGGGCGAGCCGTCGGTGCCGATCGGGCGGCCGATCGCCGGCAGCCGCGCCTACGTGCTCGACCGCTCGCTCGCGCCGCTGCCGGCCGGGTGCGTCGGGGAGCTCTACGTGGGCGGCGCCGGGGTGGCGCGCGGCTACCTCGGCCATCCGGCGCTGACCGCCGAGCGCTTCCTGCCGGATCCGTTCTCGGCGGACCCGCGGGGCCCCCAGGGAGAAGACCGGCTCTACCGCACGGGCGACCTCGCGCGGTGGCGGCCGGACGGGACGCTCGACTTCCTCGGCCGGCGCGACTTCCAGGTCAAGGTGCGCGGCTTCCGCGTCGAGCCCGGGGAGGTGGAGAGCGCGCTCCTGCGCCATCCGGGGGTGCGCGAGGCGGTGGTGACGGCGGTGGCCGAGGCCGGCGGCGGCCACCGTCTGGTCGCCTACTACGTGCCGGAAGGCGCCGACGGGCCGGCGCCGGCCGATCTCCGCCTCCACCTGCGCGAGAGCCTGCCGGAGCACATGGTGCCGTCGCTCTTCGTGCCCCTCGCGGAGCTGCCGCTCAACGCCAACGGCAAGGTCGACCGGCGGGCGCTGCCGGCGCCGGAGGCGCGGCTGGCCGGCGAGCCGGAGGACGCGCCGCGCACGCCGCCCCGCAATCCCGTCGAGGAGGTGATCGCGGGGATCTGGGAGGATCTGCTCGGCCTGGGCGATCCGGTCGGCGTCGACGACGACTTCTTCCACCTCGGCGGCCATTCGCTCCTCGTCATCCGCCTGCTGTCGCGCCTCCGCCAGGCCTTCGGCGCCGACCTGCCGGTCCAGCGGGTGTTCGCGGCGCCGACGGTGGCCGGCCTCGCCGCGGCCATCGCGGCGATCCTCGCGGCCGGCCGGGAGGAGGCGCTGCCGCCGATCGTGCCTCTCGAGAGCCGGCACGGCGTGCTGCCGCTGTCCTACCCGCAGCGGCGGCTCTATTTCATGGACCGGCTGGCGCCGGAGAGCCCGACCTACAACATCTCCTCGGGCTACCTCCTGCGCGGGCCGTTCGCGCCGGCGGCGCTCGCCGCCGCCCTGGCCGAGGTCGTGCGTCGCCACGAGGCGCTGCGCACGCGGATCGTCGCCGTCACGAACGGCGAGCCGGGGCAGGAGGTCGGTCCGCCCCCCCCAACCCCACCGGCACCGCTGCCGCTCGCCGACCTCTCCGGCCTGCCGCCGGAGCGCCGGGCGGCGGAGCTCGCCGCGCTCGCCGGCCGCGAGGCCGGCCGCGGCTTCGACCTCCGGCGCGACCCGATGCTCCGCGCCACGCTGGTCCGGCTCGGCCAGGGCGGTCACGCCCTTTTCGAGAACGACCACGAGCACGCCTTCCTGTTCACCCTCCACCACATCGCGTCGGACGGCTGGTCGGAGGGGGTGCTGCGGCGCGAGCTGTCGGCCCTCTACGCCGCCGCGCTGGCGGGGGAGCCGTCGCCGCTCCCCCCGCTGCCCCTCCAGTACGCCGACTTCGCGGCCTGGCAGCGCGCCTGGCCGGAGGAGGCGCTCGCGGCGCAGCTCGCCCACTGGAAGGAGCGGCTCGCCGGTACGCCGGCCCTCGACCTCCCGGCCGACCGCCCGCGGCCGCCGGTCGCGAGCTTCCGCGGCGACTCCCTGCGGCTCGACCTGCCGCCGGCGCTCGCCGATGCCCTCCGCCGCCTGGCGCGGCGCGGCCAGGCGACCGTCTTCATGACCG
>QHVW01000373.1 GCA_003223675.1 Acidobacteriota bacterium | reverse complement strand
GGCGAAGCGGGTCTGCGTGGCCGATACGGTGGGGCACGCCACCCCGAACGGCGCGCGCAACATCATCCGCTTCATCCGCGAGGTGGTGGGCGAGGAGGTGAAGATCGACTGGCACGGCCACAAGGACCGCGACCTGGCGATCATCAACGCCCTGGCCGCGGCAGAGGCGGGCGCCGACCGGCTGCACGGCCCGGCGGTGGGGATCGGCGAGCGGGTGGGCAACTGCCCGATCGACCTGCTGCTGGTGAACATGCAGCTCCTAGGCTGGATCGATCGCGACCTCCGCCGACTGGGGGTGTATTGCCGCTACGTGGCCGAGGTGACCGGGGTGCCCCTGCCGGACAACTATCCGGTGGTGGGCCGGGACGCCTTCCGCACGGCCACGGGCGTACACGCCTCGGCCATCATCAAGGCCCGCAAGCGCGGCGAGGACTGGCTGGCCGACCGCATCTACTCGTCGGTCCCGGCGGGGATGATCGGCTGCCAGCAGGTGATCGAGGTGGGGCCGATGAGCGGCGAGTCGAACGTGGTCTACTGGCTCCAGGAGCGGGGGATCGAGCCGGCGCCTGAGCTGGTGAAGGAGATCTTCCTCAAGGCGAAGTCCTCGCTGGCGGTGCTCCAGGAGAGCGAGATCCTGGACATCTGCGCCGCGCGGGGGATCACGCCCGCGGCCGCGTCCCAGGCTGTTTCGTGAAGGCCCTCACTCCCCCAACCCCCTCTCTCCCGGCCCTCCGCCCACCCTTCCGGGGAGAGAGGGGGCTTAAGGAAATTCTTCCTGCCATTGCTTCTTGTTTTTCTCCCTCCTCTCCCCGGCGGAATGGGTGGAGGGCCGGGAGAGGAGGGCCGGGGAGGTGAGGGTTTCCCCCGTCCCCCCCTGGCGCCGCGTTCTCGACCGCTATCTGGAGAGCCTGGCGGTGGAGCGGGGCCTGTCGAAGAACACGGTCGACGGCTACCGCAACGATCTCTCCCGCCTGGGGGAGGCGCTGGCGAAGAAGGGGGGGCGGGACCTGCTCGCCGCCCTGCCCGCCGACCTCTCGGCCCACATGCGGGACCTCCAGCGCCAGGGGCTCTCCCCCCGCTCCAGCGCCCGCGCCCTGTCGGCCATCCGCGGCTTCTACGAGCATCTGATCACGGCGGGCGAACGCAAGGACAACCCGGCGGTCAACCTGCTCCCTCCCAAGCTCTGGAAGCCGCTGCCCAAGGTCCTCTCCGAGGACGAGGTCGAGGCGCTCCTCGCCACGCCGGACGTGGGAACGCCGCTCGGCCTGCGCGACCGGGCCATGCTGGAGCTGCTCTACGCCACCGGCCTGCGGGTGAGCGAGCTGGTGGGGCTCACCCTGCCGCAGCTCCGGCTCGACGTCGGCTTTCTCATCGCCTTCGGCAAGGGGAGCAAGGAGCGGGTGGTGCCGGTGGGGGAGCAGGCCGAGATGTGGGTGAAGCGCTACCTGCGCGACGTCCGCCCCGATCTCGCCCGCGGCCGGCATCAGGCCGTCTTCGCCAACAAGGACGGCGATCCCATGAGCCGGGTCGGCTTCTGGATGCTGATCAAGAAGCACGGCCTCAAGGCGGGCATCCGGGCGGAGATCTCGCCGCACGTGCTGCGGCACAGCTTCGCCACCCATCTCCTGGAGCACGGCGCCGACCTGCGCGCCGTGCAGACCATGCTCGGCCACGTCGACATCTCGACCACCCAGATCTACACCCACATCCACCAGCAGCGGTTGAAGAGCCTGTACGACAGATTTCATCCGCGATCGTAGAATAAACCGTTCTCACCAATCGCGTAGGGGAGTCGGGGGCTCTCAACCGGAGGCTCTGGAATGAACGATCAGACCGAGACCGTCCCGCTGGGAGAGGTCCCGCGGCCGGGATCTCCCGGCGCCGCGGAGGGGCTCGACCGCGGCGCCACCGTGGGCCGCTACGTGGTCCTCGATCGCATCGGGGCGGGCGGCATGGGGGTGGTCTACGCCGCCTACGACCCCGAGCTGGACCGCCGGGTGGCGATCAAGCTCCTGCGGCCGGACCGTTTCAGCAGCGAGGCGGGCCGCCTGCGGCTGTTGCGCGAGGCCCAGGCGCTGGCCCGGCTCACCCATCCCAACGTGGTCGCGGTCTACGACGCCGGCACCTTCGGCGACCGGGTCTTCGTGGCCATGGAGCTGGTGGAGGGGGAGACGTTGCGGCAGTGGCTGGGGGAGGGCCCCCGGTCCTGGCGCGAGGTGCTGGACCGCTTCCTCCCCGCGGGCCGGGGGCTCGCCGCCGCCCACGCCGCCGGGCTGGTCCATCGCGATTTCAAGCCCGAGAACGTGCTGCTGGGCAGGGACGGCCGGGTGCGGGTGGCGGATTTCGGGCTCGCCAAGGCCCTGGCCGACGCTGAGGAGGAGCCGCCGGGAGAGGCGGCGGAGCCCGGCGAGGGGACGCCGCTCACCGAATGGGGCGTCGTCCTGGGCACCCCGGCCTACATGGCTCCCGAGCAGCTCCGGGGGATCGCGGCGGACGCGCGCTCCGATCAGTTCAGCTTCTGCGTGGCTCTCTACGAAGCCCTCTACGGCGAGCGGCCGTTCGAAGAGGGCGGGGTGGTGAAGGAGGCGCCGGCGGGGACGAAGGTGCCCGGCTGGCTGCGGGCGGTGATCCTGCGCGGGCTGATGGCGAGCCCGGAGGAGCGCTACCCCACGATGGACGATCTGCTGCGCGATCTGGAGCGCGATCCGGCCACGGTCCGCCGGCGCTGGCTCGCGGCGGCGGCGATCGTGATCCTGGCCGGAGCGGTCTTCGGCAGCCTCGGCTACTTCCAGGCCCGGCGAGCCCAGCTCTGCGGCGGGGCGGAAGAAAAGGTCCAGAGGATCTGGAACGAGGGACGAAAACAGGCGATCCATGCGGCATTCCTCGCCACCGGAGCTCCGTTCGCCGAGGGGCTCTGGAAGAGCGTCGCCCATTCGCTCGACCTTTATCTGAAGGATTGGGGAGCCATGCACCGTGCGGCATGCGAGGCGACCCGGCTCCGGGGAGAGCAGTCGGAAGATCTCCTCGACCGGCGCATGGTCTGCCTGGACCAGCGTCTCCAGGAGGCCGGAGCGGTCGCCGGCCTGTTCGCCCGCGCGGACCGGCAGGTGCTCCAGAAAGCGCCCGACACGATCTCCGGTCTGACGCCTGTCGACACCTGTGGGGACGTGGAGGCGTTGACCGCCAAGGTCCCGCCCCCTCGCGATCCGCGGCTCCGGAAACGCGTCGACGCCGTGCGGGCCGAGCTGGCGGAGGCACAGGCGCTGACCAACGCCGGCAAGATGGCCGAAGCCCTGCCCAAGGCCCAGGCGGCGGAGGCTGCGGCGCGTCCGCTCGGCTATGGTCCTCTGGAAGCCGAGGCCCTCTTCCAGAAGGGGAAGCTCCAGGATGCCAATGGGGACCCCAAAGGCGGCGAGGAGACCCTGTTCGCGGCCCTGGTGGCGGCCCAGGCGGCGGGGCATCAGGAGGTCGCGGCCCGCGCCGCCGCTCAGCTCGCCTGGGTCACGGGATACGAGCAGGAGCGCGCGGCGGACGGCCACCGCTGGTTCCGCCAGGCCGAGGGAATCGCCGAGGGGGCCAAGGGGGGCGATGCCTTGCGCGCCGAGCTCCTGCAACAGCTCGGCAACGTTCTGGCCAACGAGCGGCGGTTCCCGGAGGCGCTCGAGGTCACCTTGCGGGCCGAGGCGCTGGCCGAGAAGAGCCTCGGCCCGCAACATCCCAGGGTCGCCTCCCTCCTGGTCAACGCCGGTCAGTATGAATCGCAGATGGGACGCGACGAGGAGGCCCTCCGCCATGCCGTCCGGGGTCTTCAGATCCAGCAGAAGGCGCTGGAGCCCGACCATCCGGACATCGCCAAGACGTACAACACGCTCGGAAACATCTACGCGAACCTGCAACGCAACCAGGAAGCCATCACGGCCTTCGAGAGCGCCGTGGACATCGCCCGCCGCCAGTATGGCCCCAACCACTGGCTGGTCGGGGGATATCTCATCGGTCTGGCCACCGCCCACCAGAACCTGCGCCATCTCGACGAGGCTCTTGGGTATGACCGCCAGGCCATGGCGATCTTCGAGGGGGCCTTCGGTCCCGAGCCCCCCTTCGGGCCGCTCGTCCTGAACAACATGGGGGAGGTGCTGAGGCTGCTCGGCCGCCACGACGAGGCGCTGGCGGCCTATCGCCGGGCTCTGTCGATCCAGGAGAAGCTCCTGGGACCCGACCACCCCGACCTGGGACACAGCCTGCTCGGCGTCGCCGAGGCCTATCTGGACCTCGGCCGGGCGCGCGAGGCCATCGCGCCCGCGGAGCGCGCCCTGGCCTTGCGCGAGGCGGTGGGGGTGAAGATCCATCCGGTCACGATCGCCCAGAACCGTTTCTATCTGGCGCGAGCGCTCTGGGACGGCGGGGGCGACCGTACCCGGGCCATCCAACTGGCCCGGCAGGCCCGGGAGGCGCTCGCCAAGGCGGGATATGCCGACGACCAGCGCGAGGTCGAGGCCTGGCTGAAGAAGCGGGGTCTGGCCTGATGAGCGATCCCGGCTCCGGCTTCCTCCTCAAGATCCTCGCCCCGGACGGCGCCTCCGTCCGGCGGTTCCACCTCGGACCGGGCGAGCACCTGGTGGGATCGACGTCCGAGGCGGTGGTGCGCATCGAGGAGCCGGGGATCTCCCGCCGGCACGCCCAGATCCAGGTCTGCGCGGACGGCGGCGCCGTGGTCCGCGATCTCGGCTCCAAGAACGGCACTTTCGTGGGCGGCCGACGGGTGCGCGAGGCGGCCCTCTGCGGCTTTACCATGGTCGCCTTCGGCTCCACCCAGGCCGTGCTCCAGCCGGCCGATCCGGCGCGCACCGACGTCCTCCTCGCCGCCGGAGAATCGGCTGGCACCTCTCCGGCCGTCCTCAAACAATCGGCTGGCACCTCTCCCGAAGGCCTCACCACTCAGGGGCTCCATCCCCTGGAGCGGCTGGCCGAGAGCCTGGAGGAGATCCTCCCCTCCCTGGCCGAGGGGCTCTCGACTCCCGAGGAGGCCGCCGCCGAGCTGGCCCACCGCTGGATCGCCGATCTCCCCGTGGGACGGGTCGAGATCCTCCGCCGCGGCCCGGCCGGCGAGTCGGTGGTGGCCGCCGCCTCCACCCTGGACGCCGTGCCGCGCAACGCCGTCACCCTGGAGGTGGAGGGCCCGGACGGCTGGAAGCTCCTGCTGCGGGCTCCGTCCTCGGCCCGGCTGGAGCCTCTGCGGCCATTGCTGCGGCTCGCCCTCGCCTCGCTCGCGGCGCGCCGGCGGACTCTCCGTCCCGTCCGCCCGGCTCCGCCGGCGGAGGAGGCCGAGGTGTCGTTCCCCACCGGGCTGGGGCACGAGATGGTGAGGATCTACCGCCAGGCCGGCAAGGTGGCGCGGGGGGACGTGCCGGTGATGATCCTGGGGGAATCGGGGTCGGGCAAGGAGGTGCTCGCCCGCTGGCTGTGCTCCCGTTCGCGCCGGGCCGCCGGTCCCTTCCTGGCCGTCAACTGCGCCGCGCTGCCCAGGGAGCTGCTGGAGTCCGAGCTGTTCGGCATCGAGAAGGGGGTCGCCACCGGCGTCGAGGCCCGTCCCGGCCTGCTGGAGCGGGGGAGCGGCGGCACCGTCTTCCTCGACGAGGTGGGGGACATGGCGCCGGAGACCCAGGCCAAGGTGCTGCGGGTGCTGGAGAGCCCGGTCCTCTACCGCGTCGGCGGCCGCACCCCGGTGCAGGTGGACGTCCGCTTCGTCGCCGCCACCAACCGCGACCTGGAGACCCTGGTGGAGGAGGGGGGCTTCCGGCGCGACCTCTACCACCGCCTCGCCGCCTTCGAGGTGAAGCTCCCGCCGTTGCGCGCGCGGCGGGAGGAGATCCCCTCGCTCGCCGCCGCTTTCCTGCACCGCGAGACGGCGAAGAGCGGCGCCATGAGCCCAGGGATCACCCGCGCCGCCCTCGGCGCCCTGGTCCGCTACCCCTGGCCGGGCAACGTCCGCGAGCTCCAGAACGAGATCGCCAAGGCGGCCCTCCTCCTGGAGCCCGGCGAGCCGCTCGATCTCCACCACCTCTCCCCGCGCGTGCGCCAGGAGCCGGCCGCCCCCCACTCCCTCACCCTGGAGGAGACCGTCCACCAGGCCGAGCGCGAGGCCTTCACCGTCGCCCTCGCCGCCACCGAGGGGGACGCCCAGCGCGCCATGGAGCTCCTCGGGGTCTCGCGGACGACGTACTACCGGAAGCTCAAAGAGCTGGGGCTGGGGTAGTCCCGGATTCGGGACTCCACCCCCGCCCCCTCGCCGGTCCAGTCCCGGTCCCGGGACCGCTGTTCTCCCTCCAATCCTTTGTTTTCAGAGATTTAGGCCCTGGCAGCGGCCTTGCCCTCTAGGCGCGGCGAAACGAGGTGGAAAACACCTCAAACGCCACAGAGATGGCAAGGAGGAGAGGTCATGAAGAAGGTCGTTCTGTTCGCGTTGCTCGCCGTCGTCGCCGCCGTATCCGCCCACGCTCAGTATTTGCCCCCCGCGGCGGGCGTCTACTTCAACTGCACCTACACCAACACCCACCTGCACGAGGTCAATGGAGCGGACGGCGGGTTCTCCCGGTTCGACATCTCCCCCGTCAGGGCGGACTACTACCAGGGGATCGAGACCTTCCTGGCGACCTACGGGGTCGACCAGCGCAAGGTGACGTTCGCGAAGCCGGTCAACTTCTACGACATTTACGGCAACCTGGTGCGCACCCAGTGGGAATTCACGATCAACCCCTCCGGCCCTCAGTGCAAGAACACCATCGTCCGGAACGGGGGGTATTCGATCTCCTTCCAGAATTGCACTGACGGCAGCTCGCGCGTCTGCTCGGCCTACTGAGATCTCTCCAGGGCCGCTCCTCCCGGGGCGGCCCTCCCCCCTCCCCGGAATTTCCTGCGATCCCATCGCGGTTGGACCCTCTTGAGAGCAATCCCCAGGGAAGGGCTAGGCGTTTTCGCCGGCTGTTCCGTACAATATGCAGGCGCGCGTTTGACGACCGGAGTGGAGATCCTCGTCCTGATGAAGCACAGCTCCCGGCCTTCCCCGTTCCCCTGGCTCTTCGCCTGCGGCTTCGTCCTGCTCGGCCTGGCGGCCGTTCCGGCCCGCGCCGAGCTGGTCATCCTCGTGGACGGCAGCGTGATGAAGGTGGCGGGGTTCCAGGCGGACGGCGATCAGGCCAGGATTCTGTTCGCCGCCGGCGGGACGATGACGATGCCGATCGAACGGGTGGAGCGGGTGCTCGACGACGAGTACACCCCTCCCCCCGAGCCGCCCCCGACCGTCGCCCAGGCGCAGGCCGAGGCGCTGAAGGTGGCGGAGATCCCCCTCCACTTCGAGGAGGCCCAGGCCAAGGTGCCGGAGGGCCCCTACGGTCCGATGATCTTCGAGGCGGCCAAGCGCCACTCGCTCAATCCGCAGGTGGTGGCGGCCCTGATCCACGCCGAGTCGGCTCGACCCACAAGAGAACCTGGAGGCCGGCGTCAAGTATCTGAGCTGGCTCATCGAGCAGTTCCCGAACGACCTCTCCAAGGTGCTCGCCGCCTACAACGCCGGCGAGAACGCCGTCTGGCGCTACAACGGCATCCCCCCCTACCGCGAGACCCGCGACTACGTCCGCCGCATCTTCGGCACGCTGGGGCTGACGACGGCCAAGCTCGCGGGGTTGTAAACCCTCGCTCGCGCCCTCGCGGTGCACGCATTGACGGAGAAGGGGGCGCCGCGGGCCCTCGGGGTGCACGGTCGCGCCCTCAAGGTGCACGGACCGGCCCTCAAAGTGCACGGACCGGCCCTCAAAGTGTACGGACCGGCCCTCGAGGTGCGCGGACGGGCCCTCGAGGTGTACGGACGGGCCCTCGTGGTGCGCGGACGGGCCCTCAAAGTGCGTGGATGCGCCCTCTTTTGGGCGCGCTGCATCCCCTTTGGGGAAGGTACCGTCCCTCTCGGGGATGCGACCGTCCCTCTCGTGGGCGCGACCATTCCCTTCGAGGGTGGTGTCCTAATTCAATGTGGGCGGTAAAGGGGAGCCTCCCCACCTCGCCGCCTGCGCTACGCTCTTCTCCTAAGCGGGGAGAGCGTATCTCCCCGTGCCTCGAAACAGCGGCCCGACAGGATGCTAGAGACACCCTGCCGGACCTAGCCGAGCACGGAGAAGCCCCATGCCCGACCACGCGCAGTCTATCGCAGCACCCGTCACCCCCCCAACACCCCCCGGCGCCCCGCCGATCCCGCCGGAGCCCTTGCCGGACCCTAGCGATCCGGTTGTCCCCCCGATCA
>QHVW01000752.1 GCA_003223675.1 Acidobacteriota bacterium | reverse complement strand
GAGAGGCCGAGGAAGCGCACCTTCCCCTCCTTCACCAGCCCGGCCATGGCGCCTACTGTGTCCTCGATCGGCGTCGCGGGGTCGACCCGGTGGAGGTAGTAGAGGTCGATCGCCTCGACTCCCAGGCGGCGGAGGCTCCCCTCGCAGGCCTTGCGGACGTAGTCCGGCTTGCCGTTGATCCCGCGGACGGTGGGATCGTTCGGATCGCGCATGACGCCGAACTTGGTGGCGAGCACCACCCAGTCCCGTTTGCCCTTGAGGAAGCGGCCGACCAGCTCCTCGTTGGTGAACGGGCCGTACATGTCGGCCGTGTCGTAGAAGGTGATCCCTAAGGCGAAGGCGCGCTCCAGGGTGGCGAGCGACTCCTGGTCGTCGCGTCCGGCGTAGAAGTCGGACATGCCCATGCAACCCAGGCCCATCGCCGAGACGGTGGGCCCCATCATCCCCAAGCGGCGTTGTCTCATGGTGCGGTCTCCTTTTTCCCCTCCGCGGGTTGCTTCTTCGGCCGCTCCTGGGGCAGGGGCTTGCGGGGGAGCGGCTCCGGACGCATGGCGGCGTCGTAGAGGAAGGCGGCCATGAGCACGGAGGCCTGCCGCAGGTCCTGCTCCTGGAGGTGGTCGTAGGTGTCCAGCTCCGAGTGGTGGGTGCGGGTAAAGTAGTCCAGATCGTCCTGGATGAACTGGAAGCCCGGCAGCCCCACCCGGTTGAACTGTACATGATCCGTGCCGCCGCTCGTGCGCAGGGTCACCGTGGTGGCGCCGAGATCGGCGAAGGGGGCGAGCCAGGCCTGGAAGATCGGCCGTACGGCGGTATTCTCCTCGGCGTAGATGCCGCGCACCTTGCCGGAGCCGTTGTCGAGGTTGAAGTAGACGGAGAGCCTGGCGTGCTCGGGCTTGAGCTGGAGCGGCCAGGTGTCCTCGCGGTAGCGCTCGGGGAGGGCCAGTTGGACGGGATCCTTGGTCTCCGGCCGGGCGGCGAAGTGATTCCGGACATAGGAGAGCGAGCCGTCATATCCCTGCTCCTCGCCGGTCCAGAGGGCGAAGCGGATCGTCCGCCGGGGCTTGACGCCGAGCGCCTTGAGGATGCGCGCCGCCTCCATCACCACGGCGCTCCCCGCGCCGTTGTCGGTGGCGCCGGTGCCCGCGTGCCAGGAGTCGAGGTGGGCGCCGGCCATCACGATCTCGTCTTTCTTGTCGGTGCCGGGGATCTCGGCGATGGTGTCGTAGGCCTGAGGGTCGTCGTCGAGGAAGCGGGCGGCGACGTCGAGCTCGAGCTCGACCGGCTGGTGGTGGTCGACCAAGCGGATCAGCTCGTTGTAGTGCTCGGCGGCCATCACCACCGCGGGCACGCCCACGCTCTCGCCCGGGATCCAGGTACCCCCCTGGGTGACCCCCACCACGTCATTGAGCCGTGGGCTCGCGTCTACGGTGGCGAGCACCTTCTCCTTCTCCAGGAATTCGTTGACCGCCTTGCGGAACCGCCAGCGCTCGATGGCGAATTTGCGGAAGTCAAATTCCCGGTCGCGGATCTCGAAATCCCCCAGCTTGTCGAGCTCCTCGCGCGTGTAGCGCTGGAACTGGGGCTCTTCCGGTTCCTTGAATTCCTGGGGGTCGTCGAGGAGGAGGATCTTGCCGGCGACCTTTCCGCGGTACTGGTCGAGATCCTTCTCCGACTCGATCTTCACCCGCATCACCGGCCGTGCGGGGAGCGGTGAGGCGTACCTGGCAGGAGCTGAACGACCAGCCGCGGCCGAAGGGGTACCCCTCCAGATGGGCGCTCGCCAGCCCCCAGCGGGTGAATTGGTCGCGCGTCCACTCGTTCGCCTGCTTCGCCTGCGGCGAGCCGGTGAGGCGGGGTCCGATGACGTCGGTGAGGTTGTAGAGCGTCTCCATGATCTGCGAATGGTGGAGCCCCTCGTCGCGGATGCGGGTCATCATCGCGAGGTCCACCGGCTCCTCGGCCCCCAAGGGGAGGGCGATCGGGAGGGTGGTCAGGGTCAGGAGAGCGAGAACGAGCGTGCGTTTCATGAAGGCTCCTCCGGCGGATTCAAACGCCGCGGCAGTTTATCCGATCCTTCGCGATCCGATCCTGGTAAGATTTTCCGGCTCGCAATCGCGGTTTCACCGGACGAGGTAAAGCTATGACCCGACGCGCTTTTTTTCCCGGCCTCACGCTGGCCGCCCTGCTGACCGCTCCGCTCCTCGCCGAGGGACCCCGCCCTCTGCGGGTGGACGACATCTTCGCGCTCAAGCAGGTCAGCGATCCCCAGATCAGCCCGGACGGGGCCTGGGTCTCGTACACGGTCCGCTGGCTCGATGCCAAGGAGGATGCCGCGGATTCCGACGTCTACATGGTCCCCTACGCCGGCGGAGCGCCCCTGCGCCTGACCTCCAGCCCGAAGCCGGAGTCGCATGCGCGCTTCAGCCCGGACGGCCGCTATCTCGCCTTCCTCTCGGGGCGGGAGGGAAAGAAAGCCCAAGTCTGGCTGCTCGACCGCCGCGGCGGCGAGGCCGTCAAGCTGACCGACTACAAGGCCAGCGTCTCGGACTTCGCCTGGTCGCCGGACGGCAAGCGCCTCGCCCTGGTGGTGGGGGACGTCGATCCCGACGAGCCGGCGGACGACAAGGCCGAGGGGGACAAGCCGGGGTCGCCGAAGACGCCGAAGCCGATCGTCCTCCACCGTCTGCAGTTCCTGCGCGACGGCGAGGGCTTCCTGCGCGACCTCCACCAGCACCTCTACGTGTTCGACGTCGCCGCCAAGACCGGCACCCAGATCACCTCCGGCCTGTTCGACGACGAGGACCCCGTCTGGTCGCCGGACGGCCGCTGGATCGCCTTCAGCAGCAAACGCACCGCCGACCCGGACGCCAACGACAACAGCGACGTCTTCGTGGTCGAGGCCAAGGCGGGACAGACCCCGCGGGCGGTCACCACCGCGCCGGCCGCCGACCGGGAGCCGGCCTTCAGCCCCGACGGCAAATGGATCGCCTACGTCGCCGGAGGCGATCCCAAGGACATCTGGTACGCCACCAACCACGTCGCCGTGGTGCCGGTGACGGGAGGCGAGCCCCGGGCCCTGACGGCCGCACTCGACCGCAACGTCGGACGCCCGCGCTTCTCCCCCGACGGCAAATTCATCTACTTCGGGCTGGAGGAGGGGGGCAACGAGCACCTCGCCCGCGTCCCGGCCGCGGGCGGCGCCGTCGAGCGGGTGATCGACGGCGAGCGCGTGGTCCAGAGCTACGCCCTGGGTCCGAAGGGGCAGATCGTGGCGCTGGAGAGCACGCCGCAACACCCCTTCGAGATCTCGGCTTTCGAGGGGGGCTCGCCGCGGCGCCTGACTACGGTGAGCGACGATTTCCTGAAGGGGATCCGCCTGGGCGAGGTGAAGCGCATCCAGGCGACCAGCGCCGACGGCACCAAGATCGACGCCTTCCTCACCCTGCCGCCGGATTACAAGCCGGGGGTGAAGGTGCCCACGATC
>QHVW01000751.1 GCA_003223675.1 Acidobacteriota bacterium | reverse complement strand
GGCCTCTGGGCGTTCACGGCGGCCCACGCCACCACCCCCGGGCTCCTCCTCACCTTCACCTTTCTCCTCGGGCTCGGCGCCGCCCTCAACGGCCCCGCCTGGCAGGCGAGCATCCCGGAGATGGTGCCGCGGGAGGACCTCCCCGCCGCCGTCACCCTCGGAAGCATCGGCTTCAACATCGCCCGCGCCCTGGGGCCCGCCCTCGCCGGTCTGGTGGTGGCCGCCGCCGGGCCCGCCGTCACCTTCCTGGTGAACGCGATCTCGTTTCTGGGCGTGCTCGTGGTCCTCTTCTTCTGGCGCCGGCCGGCCGAGGAGGCGATGCTGCCGGCCGAGCGGATCTGGGGCGCCATGACCACCGGCCTGCGCTACGTCCGCCACGCGCCGGAGGTGATCGCTCCCACCATCCGCGGCTGCACCTTCGTGCTCTGCGGCGCCTCGCTCTGGGCCCTCCTGCCGCTGGTGGCCAAGCAGGACCTCAAGTCGGGTCCGGAAGGATACGGCCTCCTCCTCGGCGCCCTCGGCATCGGCGCGGTGGCGGGCGCCATGGCCCTCCCCCACCTCAAGCGGGACAATTCGATGGACGCCGTGGTCACGGTCGCCACCCTGGTCTTCGCGGCAGCGACCCTGGCGCTCGCCTACGTCCACTCGTTCTGGATCCTGATGCTCGCCATGCTCCTGGCCGGCGGCGCCTGGCTCTCGCTGCTCTCCAGCCTGAACGTGGCGGTGCAGACGGTGGTCCCCTCGTGGGTGACGGGGCGGGCCCTCTCGGTCTACATGCTGGTCTTCTACGCCGGCCTCGCCGGCGGGAGCGCGCTCTGGGGCATCGTCGGCGAGCACCTCGGCGTCTCGCGGGCGCTCCTGGTCTCGGCGATCGGCATGATCGTGGGCCTCGCCGCCACCTTCCGCATCCACCTCCGCTCCGGCGAGGGGCTGAACCTCGCCCCCTCCCGGCAGTGGCCGGCGCCCATCGTGGCCCGCGATCCCGAGCCCGATCGCGGCCCGGTGATGGTGACCGTGCGCTACCGCATCGATCCCGCCCGCGCCGAGGAATTCGCGGCGGCCATGCGCGGCGTCCGCCGCATCCGGATGCGCGACGGCGCCATGCAGTGGGGCCTCTTCGTGGACGCCGCCCAGCCGGACCTCCACACCGAGGTCTTCCTGGTCAAATCCTGGATCGAGCACCTGCGCCAGCACGAGCGCGTCACCCATGAGGACGACGACGTCCAGGAGCGCGCCCGCGCCTTCCACGTCGGTCCCGAGCCCCCCGAGGTGCAGCACCTGATCGGCGCCCCGGCGCGGCCGGTGCGGTAAAATCCCCTCAAAACGCGCATCCAGAGACAGGAAGGGAATCGCTTTCTGCCGAAAGGAGAGCCATGCGCTCAGCTTGGATCGGGGTATGCCTCATCGGTCTCGCCCTGGCCGCCGCGCCCGCGGGGGCCGGGGAGGTGCCCCATCTGCTGGCGGACGTCAACCGGGAGCCCTTCCAGACCTCGCCACGGGGAGAGCCCTCCGGCTTCTTCGAGCTCGGAGGGCGGCTGCTCTTCTCGACCGCGGACCCCGACTCCCTGGACCAGGCGATCCTCTGGAGCACCGACGGCACGGCCCGGGGGACGGCCCAGATCTCGACCACCCTCTGCACGGACCACTGCGCGGGCATCACGCCGCTGGGGACATGGCACGGCATCACCCTGTTGAAGGTCTCCATCGACCGCGTGGTTCCCTTTCAAACCTCGCGTCTCGGGCGGACGGACGGCACCGCAGCCGGGACGTTCCTGCTGACGGGGGACTTTTTCGAGGACTTTTTTCCCCTGGCGATTCAGATTCCTCCAGGGAGCGACGGTTTCCTGTTCTCCGGCTGTTCCTCGTCCTACGAGGCTTGCCAGCTCTGGCGCAGCGATGGGACCCGAGCCGGAACGGCCCTCTTCCAGGGGACCGACGGGTTGCCGTTTCTCGACCCTCGCGGCTTCACCGTCTGGCGGGACCGCCTCTACTTCGTGGCCTCCCGCGCCCCGGGAGGCGATCCCGGGCTCTGGAGCACCGACGGCACGCCGGAGGGGACCCGGTTCATCCACGAAGCCCGGGATCTGGGAAGAAACCAGCCCGGACCGCTCGTGGCCACCCGGTCCCATCTGTTCTTCGCCTCGGGCGAGACCGGTGAGGACCTCTGGGTGACGGACGGCTCTCCCGAAGGCACTCGCCAGCTCGCCGACTTCCCGCCGCTCCCCTGCGACGCCTTCGAGATCTGGCGCAGCGACGGCACCGGGGAAGGCACGGGACCGGTGCTTGAGCTGCCGCGGAGGGTCGTCTGGGCCCGCAGCCTCCAGCGGATCGGGGGGCATTGGCTCTTCCAGGCCGCGAAACCCGATGACGCCGTGTCTCTCTGGACC
Source organism: Acidobacteriota bacterium (assembly GCA_003223675.1). Taxonomy (GTDB): domain Bacteria; phylum Acidobacteriota; class Thermoanaerobaculia; order Multivoradales; family UBA5704; genus DATARR01. The sequence continues at coordinate 1,538 of QHVW01000751.1, read as the reverse complement.
GTCGACGACGGCTTCACCCGGGCGGCGCCCTTGACGGATTGCGCCGGTGGACCCTGTCCGCAGGTCCTCCATCAGCCCATCGAGAGCCCCGCACCCGGAATCTGGCTCTTCGTAGGCTACGACGGCCAGGGCTGGGGGCTTTGGAGCACCGACGGCACCGGTCCCGGCACCCGGCGCCTGGTGGGCGTCTGCTCGGATTTCAACGTCTCTTCCGGCGGCCCGGACGTCTTCTCCGACCCGCGCGGGCTGATCTATTTCCAGGCCTGCCCCGCGGGGGGATTCGGTCCGGACGACACCGAGCTCTGGGTCACCGACGGCACCGCGAAGGGGACCCGCCGCGCCGGCGGACAGGTCGCCGGCGTGGGCTTCCTCAACGGGCTCGTCTGGTTCGGCAGCAGCCCCGCGGGCCAGCCCGCCGCGGAGCTCTGGGCGACGGACGGCGCTCCCGGCCACGAGCGGAAAGTCACGACCTTGCGGCGCTACCGCTACGGCTCCGCTCCGCAGTTTCAGCCGTTCCGCGACGACGTGCTCTTCGCGACCTTCAGCCCGCCCGGCCAGACCGGGCTCTGGACGAGCGACGGCACCCCCGGCGGTACCTTCCCCCTCCAGGAGACGTCCCCGGACGTTCAACGGTTCTTCAACGATTTCCTCGGCCTCGGAGGCCCGGTCCAGCTCTTCACGGTCTACCGCCAGAAGGGAGACGGCGATCCAAAGGCGGGAACCGAGCTCTGGCGGACCGACGGAACCCTTCGGGGAACCCGGTCCCTGGCCGTGCTCCCGTCGTTGATCGAGAGCTGGTTGAGCTGGAACGGCGGGATCGTCTTCGCCAGCGCGAATCCGCCGGACTGTTCCCTCTGGCACAGCGACGGCACGGCGGCGGGCACCCGGGAGATCCTCCACCGGTCCTCCGCGCTCGTCTGCCCCTTGGGGCTGACCGCCCTGGGCCCCCGTTTCCTCTTCTCCGTCGTGGAGCCGGAAGCCGGCCGGCAGCCGGCCGGCCAGCTCTTCCTCTCGGACGGCACCCCTTCCGGAACGCGGCGGATCGCCTCGTTTCCGGGACGGTATTTCGGCGCCCAGCCGGTCGAGATCGGCGGGACGGTCTACTTCCAGGTGATCTCCGATACGTCCGCCGAGCTCTGGCGGACCGACGGCACGCCCGCGGGGACCCGGCTCGCGCTGCCGCTGAGCGGCGTAAGCGATCTCCACGGATTTCGCGGCTCCCTGTACCTCACCGCCGCCCTGTCGGCGGAGCCGGACGGGGGCCGGGGCCTCTTCAGGGTCGTTCCAGGGGAAGACCCCGTCCTGTTGGCCAGGATTCTCCATTACAGCGCGTACTCGCTCTACGATCCTCTGCCGTTCGCCCCGGCGGGAGACCGGCTGCTCTTCCTCTTCGCGGAGATCGAGTCAGGTGCCGAGCTCTGGGCCACGGACGGCACTCCCGCGGGGACCAGCCGGCTCCGCCGCTTTCAACCCTTTCCGGCCAATCCGATCCCTCAGCCCGATCCGCTCGTCTCCGCGGGAGACCGGGTCTTCTTCGC
>QHVW01000372.1 GCA_003223675.1 Acidobacteriota bacterium | reverse complement strand
GAGTGGCTCGCCTCCACCCACAACCTGATCGGCAACACGCTGCTCGCCGAGAGCCACATCGACCAGGCCAGCCGCGAGTACGAGAAGGCCCTGGAGCTGGCCGCCGCGGAGCCGACGGTCGCCCGCGGGCAGATCCTGGACAACCTCGGCTACTGCCGGTCGCTCCAGGGGCGCCACCCGGAGGCCTACCGCCTGCTCTACGAGAGCCTGCGCATCCTGCGGCGCTTCGGCGCCCAGCGCTACGAGGTCTCGGTCCGCCTCGACCTCTGCTTCGCCCACCTGGAGACGGGGCGCTACCACGACTCCCGCCGCCACGGCATGGCCGCGCTGGCGCTGGCCGAGACCATCGACGACCGTGCCTCGGTCAAGAACGCCCTCTACCTGCTCGGCGAGGTCGCCAACCTGAGCGACGACATCCAGGCGGCCCGCGGCTACTTCAGCCGGCTGCACCGGGACTTCTTCCCGGAGGCCGGGTATCTACCGGAATTCCTGCTCGCGGTGGACATCCGCAAGCTGGTCAATCTGCACGCGTGATCGAGGTCGACATGAGCAACCAGCGCACCACCCTCGTCCTTGGCCTCGCCCTTCTGGGGCTCGCCGCCACCGCGCTCCCGGGCCGGGCGGCGAGCCGTGACACCGCCCTCGGCGCGAGCGGCGAGGTCTATCAGGTGAAGGCCGGGAATTATGGCGACCTCTTCCCGAACGGCCACGCGGTGGACGCGACCGTCCCCGTCCTGGCCATCGACGTCACCAAGCCGGGCGCCACCCCGCAGCGGGTCCTCATCCCCGAGACCCTCGACCCCTCGCCGGACACGTCCGCCTCGCTGCTCTACGAGAGCGACTCGCAGACGGTCTACACGCTGTGGGCCGCTCAGGTGGGGACCAACTCGGTCCTCAAGCTCGCCGGCTTCGACGGCACCAACTGGTCGGCCCCGATCCAGGTGGTGGGCAACCCTTACGCCACCAAGGGCTCCCCCCAGTTCGCCATCACCCGGGAGACCTTCCAGGACATCGCCGACGACGGCACCACGGCCACCAAGCACCGCACCACCCTCCACCTGCTCTGGCAGGAGGAGTCGGTCCCCGGCGTGCCCGAAACCTTCTATACCCCGGTGGTGTTCGTCGAGGGGGTCTACACCGGCATCAACCCGGTCTACGACCTCAGCGACTCCGTGCCGGCTCCTCCGGCCGCCGCGGCTGCGGCCGCGGCCGCCGCTCCGCAGCAGACGACGCTGCTGCGCGCGCCCACCATCCAGGCGGGCCGGGACCAGCGGACCGTCATCGCCGCCTTCACCTCGCCGGGCAAGCAGCAGCTCGCCACGGTGGAGATCGACGTCCTGCCGGAAGAGCTCAGCCGGCTGTCGGAGAAGGCCCGCTCCCACATCATCGAGATCGGGCGCGCCCTCTATCCCAACGACCTCCCCTCGCTCGCCACGAAGGCCCGCTCCCACATCATCGAGATCGGCGTCGCCTTCCATCCGGAGCTGGTATCGTCGATCGCCGATCAGGTGCAGGCCGTGATCCTGGCCAACGGCGACGCTGACGGCCCGGCGACCTCGATCGAGGATCTGGCCACCAAGGCCCGCTCCCACATCATCGAGATCGGCGCCAAGCTCTCCGGCCGCGGCCTCCAGGACGGCGACCTCACCAAGATCGTGCAGGTCGACGATCCGTCCGGCGAGGACACGATCACGCCGACCGGCCAGGCCGCCTATCTGCTCCAGCTCCGCCTGGCCTCCACCCGGCCGGTCCCCCGCATCGGACCCGGCACGGTGAAGCTGTTCGTCTCCGAGGACGGCAGCGACGTCCTGGTCTCCTGGGCGCAGACCGACAAGGTGCTCTACCGCCTGAGCAAGGACGGAGGGTGGAGCGACGCCCTGACGCTCACTCTCTCCCCCACGCTCGACATCAACAAGGCATACGACATCCTCGGCCAGCGCGTCAGGAACCGCTGAGCGAGCCGGCCTGAAACGAAAGACCCCGAGACGGCACGGAGGTGCGGTCTCGGGGTTTTTGGCTTTCAGAGGGGAGGCCGGGAGAAGAGGGAGATCGACCGCTAGAGAGCTACTTTTAGGGCTCATTTACGTGGCACTACCTCGGTGTTCGCCGGGTCGGCGTACGTGAGGGTATAATCTCAACGATGGAGGTGCCTTATGGCGCTAGAGAAGGAGCTGGAGACCTACAACAAGAAGCTGCCTGAGCTCAAGGCCGAGCATGAAGGCAAGTTCGTGTTGATTCATGGCGATGAAGTGGTGGACACGTTCAGCAGCTATGACGACGCGATCAAGGCCGGCTATAAGAAGTTCCATCTGGAGCCGTTCCTGGTAAAACAGGTTCGCGCTTTGGAGCAGGCACAGTTCATCTCTCGGTTTGTGGACCCCCTTGCAGCTGGGCGCGCGAGCTAGTGTCCTACTTCACGCTTCAAGTTACTGCCGCCGGTCCAATTCTCACTGCCTATATCACAGTTAGCGAGGGGAAGGCCGCAGCCTTGAAGGAGGCGAGCCAACCAGTCCCGAAGGCTGTAGAGATCCGAGCGCTGGTGGATACAGGTGCGAGCTGCACCTGCGTTGATCCGACAGTCTTAAGGTCACTGAGCCTGACACCAACGGGGATCGTCAGTGTCAACACGCCGTCTACGGGAGCAACTCCTCATTCTGCCAACCAATACGATGTTGGGTTAGCCATTCCCAATGGTCGGGCTCCTTTGTTCTTGCAGACGGTGCCGGTCGTTGAGTCTGAGCTGCTATCCGCTCAGGGCTTCCACGCGCTGATTGGAAGGGACATCCTGGAGCATTGCCTGCTCGTCTACAACGGTAAAGAGGGACTTTTCTCGTTAGCTTTTTGATAGAAGCTTTACTATCAGTCTGAGGCGATCTCCAACCCCGTCCCCACCGGCCGCGCCCGCAGCACCCGCCCCCCCGCCCTCTCCAGCGCCGCGGCCACGGCGGTCCGGCGGTCCGGGGGGGTGAGGATGGCGACGCAGCCTCCCCCGCCCGCGCCGCAGGCCTTGCCGCCCCAGGCCCCCGCCTCGGCGGCGGCCCGCAGCAGCTCCTCCAGGACGGGCGTCGAGATCCCCTCCGCCAGCAGCCGGCGATGGCTCCATTCGCGGCTCATCAGCTCCCCGACCCGCGGCAGGTCCCCGGCCTCCAGGGCCGGCGCCAGCTCGGCGGCGGCGGCGGCGATCCCCTCGAAGTGAGCGGTGACCTCGGGCTCCGCCTCCAGCCGGCGGCGCACGATCTGCCAGTTGTTGCCGGCCGAGAAGTGGCTCTGCCCCGAGTAGACCACCACCAGGCTCTCCCCCAGGGCGTCCAGATCGACCGCCAGCCGCCGCACCCGTTCGCCGCCCGGCTGCGGCCGGATCTCCAGCGCGCCGCCCAGGATGGCCGGATAGTGGTCCTGGATGCCGGTGGGGAGCCCCATCAGCCGCGCCTCCAGGTCGTGCGCCAGGGCCACCTGCCGGTCCGGCGGCAGGCGCGGACGGTCGAACGCCACCTCCGCGGCGGCCAGGAACGCGATCAGGATCGCCGAGCTGCCGCCGAGGCCGCCACCGCGCGGCGACTCGCTCGCCAGCGCCGCCGCGAAGGGGGGCAGGTCCAGCGCCGCCGCGGCCACGCCGAGCAGCGCCGCGTCCGGCTGGCGGGCCAGCTCACCTGCCGAGCCGGCCTCCACCACGCTCTCCCCCTGACGCACCCGGTACCCCCCGGGCAAGGGCTGGAGCTCCACCGTGACGGCGACGTCCACCGCCACGTTGACCGTGCGCGCCTGAGGATGGAAGAGGCCGAGCGGCCAGATGTCGAGGGTGCCGCCGGCCAGATCGACCCGGCACCACGCCTTCACGGTGACCATCAGAGAGAGCGGATCAGCGGGCCAGCGATTCCTGCGAGCCGCGAGACGATCCGGGTACCGCCTTGCCACTGGCGATCTGCGTCTCCGGCCCGAGACCCGGCACCTGCAGGCCGCGCGGCAGGCTCCCGGTGCGCAGGCCGGCCCGGAGGTTGTCCCGCCAGGAGCGGAACGACGCCATCCGGGAGGCCGGGATCGGCTCGTCGCGGACGCTCTTGAGCGTCAGCGGATCGATCCAGGTGTCGCGCAGCTTCACCCGGTAGTCCAGGTGGGGGCCGGTGGCGAGGCCCGTGGCGCCGGTGTAGGCGATGATGTCCCCCTGCCGCACCCGCGCGCCCGGACGGATGCCGGGAGCGAAGCGCGAGAGGTGGAGGTAGGCGGTCAGGTACCCGCCCCCGTGCTGCACCTTCACCACGTTGCCGCCCCCCTTGTCCCAGCCGGCGGAGACCACCGTGCCGTTGGCCGTCACCTCGACCGGCGTCCCCACGGGAGCGCCGTAGTCGACCCCATAGTGCGGCCGGTATTCGTTGAGGACGGGGTGGAAGCGGTGGAGGTTGAACGACGAGGTGATGCGGGAGTAGCGCAGCGGCGAGCGGAGGAACATCTTCCGCGCCGGCGCGCCGTCGCCGTCGTAATAGACCCCGGAGTCGCCGTAGCGGTAGGCCTCGTGCAGCCGCCCGTGGTTGTCGTAGACCGCCGCCAGGATCGTTCCCACGTCGTAGGCCTTGCCGTCGAGGAGGACCTCCTGGTAGAGCACCTCGAAGCGGTCCCCGGTCTTGAGGTCCTTGGTGAAGTCGAGGTCCCACTGGAAGACGTCGGCCAGCCGGTAGGCGAGCATCGGCGGGCCGCCGGCCGTGCGGATCGACTCCTCCATCGACCCGGAGAGGGTCCCCTGGAGGGCGCGGACCTCGACGCGGCGGGCGAAAGGCTGCCAGTCGCTCTTCCACTCGTTGCCGTGGCGGACCATCTCCACCCGGCCGCTCCCCTCGAGCGTCATCTCGAAGGAGGCCAGGCTAGCGTCGGGGTTGAAGAAGGCCGAATAGCGGTTGCCGGCCCTGAGGCTGCGAGGGTTGACCTTGCCCGCCAGGGAGTCGGTGGCGTCGCGGAGCGCGGTGCCCTGCAGGCCGAGCTTGCCGAAGACGTCCGCGACCGTCTCACCCCGCAGGAGCTTCGACTCGACCGGGACGCGGGCGTGGCCGATCCAGGGAGTGGCTTCGTCGGGGAGCGTGACGCGGGCGTTGAAACGGGGGGTCGGAGGCAGAGGGTAGGGGGACCGGTTGTAGGCTTCGAGGTTGCGCGTGCTCAGGGCCACACCGGCGCCGAGGGCGACCAACCCGAGGGGTACGAGAAAACGGAGGACGGTCGTGCCCAAATAGACCCTCTTCGACTGCATCCCGTGCAGACCTCCTGGAAGGGGTGGTGAAACAAGTACGATCAAAAACAGACGCGGCCTGGATACTACACAGGAATCGCGGAGAGGCGCAACCCGGGGAAAATGGGGCGGGGAAACGGGCGCAGCCCCCCTGGGACCGCCGGCGTCCCCGCCGGCAGCTAGCCAAGCTTTTTCTTTGTTTTTTGCGAGAAGAAAAAGAAGAAAAACGGAGCTAGAAGGCCGGCGAGGACGCCGGCGGTCCCAGGGGGGCTGCGCCCAGACGGGCCTACCGCACCGCCGGCGCGATCACCGAATCCGGATCGTCCGGCAGCTTCCCGGAGTAGACGGCCTGGCCGTCCTTGAGCACCACCAGCCCGGGGAGGGTGGCGATCTTGTAGTTGCGCGAGAAGTTGCCCTCAGGGTCCAGGCAGACCGGGGCGCCGAGGCCCTTGCCGACGAAGCGCTCGACCACCGCGCCGTCCTCCTGGAAGTTCACCGTCACAACCCGGGCGCGGCCCCCCCAGCGGGAGGCCAGCGCGCCCACGCGCTCCCCGATGCCGCGCGAGCGCGGCGACCAGGAGGCCCACACCACCACGATCGCGGTGCCATGCCCCAGATCGGCGTCGGTCAGACGCCCGCCGCCGAGACAGACGAGATCGACCGCCTCCGCCTGGACGGTGCCCCGAAAGGCCACCAGAGACAGCAGCGCGAGGGTGAGGGCCGCCGCTCCCAGACGGACGCGGGAGGAAAAGCTGGTGGTCATGGGATTTTCTCGGTGAGTCAGTGAGGGCCGGGGGCGCTGCTGCGGCGATGCGGGAGATGGGTGAGGATGCGGTGTCGGAGGCTGTCAGGGGCCGTACAGCGGATCGTCCGTTCGCGGACGATCAGCAGCAGCTTGCGGGTGTAGTCGACCTGCTTCGCGCAGTTGCCGCACCGTCCGACGTGGTCCTTGAAGGGGGTCAGCGTCTCGTCGTCCATCTCACCATCAAAGAACAGGAACAAAACCGAGTCGACCTCTTTACAATCCATCGTCCTTCCTCCGGAACCCAAGCTCTAGCAGTCTACTGTGACATGCCCACGTCTATGCCCCGCACTGTTCAACTAGGGCGTGTGACGGGAAATTTCCGGGAAAACGGCGGTCTTGTCCAGGTCCTCGTCTACTTGGCGGTGGAATTGCGGCTGCGCATCTTGACCGGCTCCCCCTCGCGCAGGTAGCCGTGCTCGCGGGCGAAGTCCAGCATCGCGGCTTCCAGGAGGCGCCGGCCGCGATAGAGGCGGCTCATCACCGTGCCCACGGGGACGTCCAGGATCTCGGCGATCTCCTTGTAGGAGAACCCTTCGAGGTCGGCCAGCAGCACCACCATCCGGTAGTCCGGCGGCAGCTTGTCGAGCGCCCGCTGCACGTCCTCGTCGAGCACGTTCTCGAGCAGCTCCTCCTCGGGGTTCTTGAGGCCCGGCTTCGAGGCGTCCTCGCTCACCTGCGTCTCGAACGACTCCTCGATCTCCGCGAAATCGCTCAGCGTCGGGGCCTGCTGCTTCTTGCGGTAGTTGTTGATGAAGGTGTTCTTCATAATCTTGAACAACCACGCCTTGAAGTTGGTCCCCTCTTCGAACTTGTCGTAGTACCGGTAGGCCTTGAGATAGGTCTCCTGCACGAGGTCCTCGGCGTCCTCGGCGTTGCGGGTCATCCTGTAGGCCGTATTGTAAAGAGCGTCTACGAACGGCATGGCTGCCGCTTCGAAGTTCCACCCTTTCTGGTGGTCGACGCTGATGCTTTTTGCTGGCATGCTTACCCCCTTCAACGGTACCCCTCGCCTCCGTTACGATGGCATACGCACAGACGGTGCCAACGGTTTGACCAGGGAAAGAGGGCCCTTTTCGGGCTCGAGGTCCGGAGTGAAAACTGAACAGAGTGTCCCTCCGGGATGACACTCCGGAGGGGCGTGGACACGGGACCTGTCCTCTCCCCCGAGACTCACCCCCGGGGCCCCGATTCCATGGCGGGTCGCCGTTTCGGCACATGGGGTGCCAAAATGCGGCGCCCACTCGCCCTTTATTGTACTCTTATCGGTCCACCTCGCCCAAACCCAGGTCGAGAGTACCGATCAGCGTCACCAGATCGCTCACCAGCTCGCCGCGACAGATCTCCGGCAGGGCCTGGAGATTGGCGAACGACGGCGCCCGCGGATGGCAGCGCCAGGGGGTGGCGGTCCCGTCCCCCACCAGATAGAACCCGATCTCCCCTCGCGGACCTTCCACCGCGTGGTAGACCTCGGAATCCCGGGGGGCCTCCAGCTCGGCGGGCAGGTCCGCCAGCACCGGCCCGTCCGGCAGACGGTCCAGACACTGGACGGCGATCCGCGCCGCCTGCCGCATCTCCTCGATCCTCACCTGGTACCGATCATAAGTGTCGCCGTTGCGCCCCAGGGGATCCCAGGCCACGCCGCTGGCGCGCAACGCGGGCCCGGTCACGCCGAGGTCGACCGCCGCCTCGGCCGCCAGCACGCCGAGCCCCACGGTCCGCTTCTTCCAGAGACGACTCTCGGTAAGGGCACCCTCACAACGGCCAAGCGCCGCCGGAAATTCCGCCAGGAATTCGCGGCAGCTCCCGCTCCACCCCTCGGGCAGATCGTGCGAGAGCCCGCCGGGGCGCAGGCCGCCCTCTCCGGGCCACGCCGCGAGATAGCTCTCCCAGAGATCGAGCACCCGGTCGCGCTCCCGCAGGGCGGCGAAGAACGGCGGCACGGCGCCGGCGTCGGCGGCATGGGTCCCCAGCCAGAGCAGGTGCGAGGCGATGCGCTGCAGCTCGGCGAAGAGCGTGCGCAGGAAGCGGGCCCGCGGCGGCGCCTCGATCCCGAGGAGCCGCTCGACCGCCCCCACATAGGCGAGATTGCTGGTGACGGGCGCCGCCAGATCCAGATGATCGGTGAGCGGGAGACTGGCGCCGTAAGGCCGCGTCTCGAACAGCTTCTCCAGGCCGCGATGGAGATGGCCGATCACCGGCCGGCACTCCACGATCCGCTCGTCCTCCACCCGCAGCCGCAGGACCAGCACGCCCTGGATCGCGGGGTGCTGGGGCCCGAAGCAGAGCTCCAGCTCGTCGCTCAATCCCCGGTCCCCTCGACGGGGAAATCCTTGCGCAGGGGGTGGCCCTCGAACCCCTCCCACAGGAGGAGGCGGCCGAGGTCCGGATGCCCCTCGAAGCGCACGCCGAAGAGGTCCCACACCTCGCGCTCCGGCCAGTCCGCGGCCCGCCAGACGCCGGTGACCGAGGGGACCGGACTCTCCTCGCCGGCCGTGATCTTGACCCGCACCCGCCGGCCCGCCGCGGGGTCGCAGAGGTGGTAGACGATCTCGAAGC
>QHVW01000264.1 GCA_003223675.1 Acidobacteriota bacterium | reverse complement strand
ATCTACCGAAGAATTACGACCCCACGCAGCCCCACTTCGCCCTCTACATGTTCGACGGCCAGAACGTCTTCGACGACCTCCCCTCCTTCTCGGGCGGCTGGTACATCCACGAAGCGGTCGAAGCCCTGGCGAAGACGAAGCGGCCGGTGCCGGTGGTGATCGGCATCGAGCACGGGGGCCCGAGCCGGAACCTGGAGCTCTCGCCGTTTTCCTTCGAGGCCGAGGCGGGGCAGATCGAGATCCTGCTCGATTGGATCACCAGGCACCTGATGCCGGCGCTGACGCCCGAGTTCAACCTGGTGCCGCCGCCGCTGGGAGCGGTGATCGGCGGCTCCTCGATGGGGGGCCTCGCCGCCTTCTGGTCGCACTTCCACCATCCGGAGTCGTTCGGCGGCACGCTGGCGATGTCTCCCTCCTTCTGGGTGGCCAATCAGGCGATCTTCGTCGACATCGAGGCCCAGCCCACGCCGGAGGTCTCGCGCATCTACCTCGACGCCGGAGCCCGGGAAGACAAGGGGAAGGTCGTCGAAACCATCAAAAAGATGACCGAGCACCTCGTCGAGCGCGGCTACGACTCCGACCGCCTGATGTGGCGCGCCGATCCCCGCGGCACCCACAGCGAGGCGTCCTGGCGAAGGAGGCTGCCGGCGGCGCTGCGGTTCATGTACCGGCGGAGGTGAAGGGCAGCGCCGCCTGGCCCACTTTCTCAATGGGCCGCGCCGAAGCAGTTGGCCAGGCCGCAACAGCCCGACGAGCCGCCGGGACTGGTCTCCAGCAGGAACGGCTTGAGCCCCCTGATCGGATTCGTCAGGAAGCTCGCAAAGATTTCGAAGTCCCCCTGGGAGCGGGGACCGTCGGCCGGATCCATGCCGATGTAACGATCGATCTCCATGTTCGCGATCCCGATCTCCAGATCGGCTCCGTCTTTCGCAACCAGGACCAGCTTGCTCGTCGTCGTCTTGCCGTTGCGCATCGCCGTCATCCGGATCTCAACCATCTCCCGGCAGCCGATCTCGAGCGCGAAGCCGGTAGCGACCCGCCGGTTGAAGGGCGAAGGCCCAGGGCCGACGACGGTACAGGGAGAGTTACTCAGCTCTTTTGTCTTGAGGTATCCCTGATTCAGCGTGATCCGGGCCAGGACGGCTTGATTCGAGGCGGGCGCGGTGTTGCGAATCCGGGAGTCCAGCGGATTGTTCGGGAAGACCTGGTCCAGAGTCGCCATCCACCAGAGTGTTTCCAGATCTTCAGGGGTCTGGGGATTGATAGGATCCTGCGGCGCCGAACGCGAAAGCTGCAAGGCCGGGCTCGCGGGCTCCAGGTTGCCGTCGGGATGGATCGTCAGATCTTCTCCGTTGAGCAGGCACGCGCCCCTGGTCATCCTGCCGCTGGCATCCGGCAGGTAATGGAAATTCGCCATGCGAGTGCTCGCCGGGCTCCAATTCGCCAGATTGAAATCCAGTAGCGGGAAATGCTGATCGAGAACCTCGGTCTGGCCGTTGACCACTCGCGAGAGCGATCTCGCCCGGGTCAGCCGCTGCAAAAGGACTTGCGCTTGCGTGGGCTTGGTCTCCTCGCTGAGCCGACGGTTGAAGTCAAAGAGACAGAGACCGGAAAACGAGATACGCAGTTGCGGTTGAGCCATGACGTTCTCTCCTTATCGACTCTATGAGCCGTTCTTGGCGCTGGCGCCGATCACCTCGAACGCGGCCCAGGCGCGCGGCGACCGGCCGGCGGCGTCTGTTCCCCGGAGCATCCCGAGCTGGGCCTCGCGCAGGGCATCCACCGGATCCTCGCCGTCCCAGAGGCGGCGATGGAAGGCATCCAGCAGGTCCGCGGTCGTGCGGTCGTCCACGCTCCAGAGGCTCGCCACCACCGTGGGCACCCCCGCGGCGAGGAAGGCCCGGGCGAGGCTCGTCACCCCTTCACTTCCAGGCACGTATTGATTTCCCGTCTCGCAGGCGGCGAGCACGACGAGTCGCGTGCCGCCGGTGCGAGGACGAGCACCGACAGCAGGGTGTTCTGAGGATCGACCACGGAGTGACCGGAGAAATGGATCCAATCCGCCTCGCGGGCCCGCGCCAGGAAAGCGGCCTTGGAAGCGGCCCCGCCCAGAAGCAGGGAGGAGCCGGTCCGCGACGCCAGCCGGCGGGCTTCGGCGGCGGCATACGGCAGCGAAGGTAGGAGAAACCGGTTGTAATCGATCGCCGGCTCTCCGACCACCAGCCCGGGAGAACGAAACGTCGCGCTCTGGCTCGCCTCCCGTCCCAGGGCGTTCACATACAGGGAGGCGCTGGGCGCGAACGCGAGCGGATGGCTTTCGACCAGGAAGCGGCCCGTCGAGCGGTCTTTCAAGGCCGCGAATGGTATCCGGTGCAGGACCTTGTCGGGAACGAGGACGATTCTCTCTCCAGGCGGTACGGTGTCCAGCCAGGGGCGGATGAGAAGATCGAAGAGATCCACCGCGGCCTTGCTCCCGGCCGGTTTGTCGAATTGCTCGAGCCGTGCCACCGCGGTCTCCAGATCCCCCCGCCGGATGCTCCGCTCGAAGAGACGCGCTCCCCCACCGTTCCTGCGCAGGCACCAGATCAGGACCCGGTCCGCGAGAACCGAGAATTGCACCAGGGTCACCTTGTCAGGGATCCTGTGGAGCACCTCGGCCAGCGGGAGGTGTCGCGGCTCGGATTCAAGAAGGCGGTCGACGTCGGTGGGGCCGTCGGTCCAGAGCGTGGAAACGCTGCCGGGGAGGACCCGGGTAAGAGCCCGGTCCGCGTAGGCGAACGCGCGATCAGGATCGCGGCCCGCCTGGAGAGAGATCAGCTCGTCGAACACCTCCTCCGACTCCTCCAGAAGAGTCAGCCGAAGGTCTTCCTGGTCGAGTCGTTCCCCCATCCGTTCGTAGAGGGAGAGAGCCGATTCGAAATCCCTCTTGGCCCGGAGGTCATCTCCGGATTTTCGGTGCGCCCGGCCCCGCGCCAGCAGGCTCTGGAGGGAGAAGATGAGATTCCGGTCCTGCGTGTAGACCGCCAGAGCGGACGTCAGCAAGTCCACGGCCTCCCGGGGATCGTCCTGCACCTGCATCGTGCCCCGGATCATCGCCAGGTCCGCCTTCTTTCGCCGGCGCTGCTCGGGGTCGTCCAGAGCGGCGACCCGGGTCTCGGCGTCTCGCAGAGTAGCGAGGGCGCCCTCGCGGTCTCCCACGTGGTCCTGGATCCGGGCGAGCCATGTCAGGGCCTCGACCGTCTCCTGGGGAGCACCCATCCGCGCATAGCGGACCCACTCCTGGTCGAAAGCCAGCGCTCCAGTATCGGCTCCCTCGCGGAGCGCGGCGTCGCCGGCGATCATGAAGATCCGTGACAAGGCGCGCGGCTCGCGCACGGCAGGCGTAGCCCGCAGAGCCTGATAGATGGACGTCCAGGCATCCCGCGTACGTCCCAATAGCAAGAGATTCTGGCCCAGCAGGCCCGCCATCGCGGCGGCGTTCTCTTCCTCTCCGAGGTGCTGATATTCAGCTTTCGCCCCGCTGTAGTCCTCCACCGCGGGCTGCATCCGTCCGAGAGTGACTTCGAGCAGGGCCTTGATCCACAAGATGTGGCCGCGCACCTCTGGATATGGTAATCCCTCGATTCCCCGGATGAGCCGCTCGGCCGCTGCGAGGCCGCTCATATATTGATTCGTCATATAGTCGCAGCGGGCCAGCAGATCCTCCGCCCGGAAAGCCAGCGGGCTTCCGGCCCTAGCCAGCGCGTCGCGCGCGGCCCTGAGCTTCGGCACGGCCTTCTTCTTCCGATCATTTAAATCTTTGAATCCGTCTCGAAGATCCCGGGAGCCCTGCACCAGGTCTTTCCATCGCTGGGAATCTCCGGCGGCCTCATCGATCACCAAGACGGAGTCCTGGACCAGACGCCCACGGCTCAACCGGGCGAGCGCGTCTCCTAGAGCGCGCAAAATTCTCAGCCGGTCCGCCGCCAGGTCCTCACGCCCCGCGGCGGCGGCATCCCCCCAAGCCCCGAAGAGCTCCTGCTCGGCGAGCTCCCGCGCGGCCTGACGGTACGAGTCGACAATCGTCTCGACCTCCTTCACGTCGCCGGCGAGGGCGGCTCGTTCGAGTTGAGGCTTCTGGGCCTCCCATCGGCCCCGCGGTCGACCGAGCCGGGCCAGGCGCTGGCGGGCCTCGACCGCCCAATTGGACTTCCCGTCCAGGTTGAGATAGTCCTGCCAGGCCGCCATCGCTTCGGGATTCAAAAACAGACGCTCCAGGGCGAGAGCCCGGTTGAACCTCGCTTCCAAAAGATGGCCATCCTCGCGCGTCGCCCGGGTGGCCGCCTCCAGGGTGCGGAGGAGATCCCGCGGATCGTCGGTCCGCTGCGCGCGGACCAGATAGGCAGCCGCCAGGTCGCTCCAGGCCCGGGCCTCGTGAGGGACGGCGGCCACCTCTTTTTCAAGCTTGCGGACGACCCGGTCCAACCCCCGGGTCCCCTCCTGGCTCAAGAGGTCCCCGAGCGCGGCCCTCCCCACCTCCCGCTCGGCCGGGGCCTCGCCACCACGCAGCGCGGACCGACGTGCCGCCTCCGCCGCGGAGCCCTTCCCCGGCCGCTGCCGCGGCGGGCCACAGACCGCGTCGGGGATCAGGTCCGTCGACCTGGGATCGATCCGGCAGGAGGCATAGGCGGCGCCGTCCGTCAATCGGGGCTCCACCGAGCGGAGACGCCCCGTCGTGCCAT
>QHVW01000263.1 GCA_003223675.1 Acidobacteriota bacterium | reverse complement strand
CGAAAGCCCCGGCGGCAAGCCGGGGCTTTTTTCTTAACTGCTCTCCCCTCCGGATGGACTTCTTCGCATCTTTTTGGCTGCGGTCGTCTCGCTTTCGGTGGTGGCCCGCACCTACCTCCTTAGAGCTTCTCATCCTTAGGGTTTCACTCAACGCGGCTTAGTCACGAGGGGGCGGAGTCCCGCCTTCTCAGAACCTTGCCTCCGGGAGCCCGGCTTTCATGGGGAAAGCCCGTCGTTCCCGAGGCCCTTTCGTTGAGCTTGGAGGATGCAAGAATGAAGATGAAAGCACTGTTTGGGGTTGCGCTGTCTTGTGGCTTGCTGATGGCCGTCGCCGCGAATGCGGGGACGGTCGAGAAGGCAAAGAAGCCGTTCGCTGATGCCGATCACGTCATCTACATGCCCATCAAGGGCGGCATCGTTCCCAAGGCCCGGGTGCAGAACCTGACGAACCATGGCGGCCCGATCATCACCCAGGCCCATGTGGTCTTCATCTTCTGGGGCCCGTCGTTCGGCGGAGCGGACGCCTCCTATGCGTCGACGCTGCAGTCCTTCCGCAACCAGTTCGGCACCACGGGTGAGTTCAACACCATCACGCAGTACAGCGGCAGCAACGGCACCGTCGCGCTGACCAACCTCGGCGGCGGCTCGGCCGACTGGTTCGACTCCTCGACGCCGCCGGCCAACGTCACCGACGCGATCGTCCAGGGCGAGGTCAACGCCTATCTGGCAAGCCATACCTTCGACGCCAACGCGATCTATGAGGTGGTGATCCCGAGCACCTCGTATTCCTCGAGCGGCACCAGCACCTCCTGCGGCGGCCCGCGCCTGGCCTACTGCGCCTATCACGGCAACTTCACCAGCGGCGGCAACGACGTCCGCTACTCGATC
>QHVW01000262.1 GCA_003223675.1 Acidobacteriota bacterium | reverse complement strand
CGCACGTGGTCTTCATCTTCTGGGGCCCGTCGTTCTCGGGCGGAGCGGACGCCTCTTACGCGTCAACGCTGCAGGCCTTCCGGAACCAGTTCGGCACCGCCCCCGAGTACAACACCATCACGCAGTACAGCGGCACCAACGGCACCGTCGCGTTGACGAACCTCGGCGGCGGCACGGCCGACATGTTCGACACCACGACGCCGCCGACCAACGTCACCGACGCCGTCGTCCAGGGCGAGGTCAACAAGTACCTGGCGAGCAACGCCTTCGACGCCAACGCGATCTATGAGGTGGTGATCCCGAGCTCCTCGTATTCCTCGAGCGGCACCAGCACCTCCTGCGGCGGTCCGAGCCTGGCCTACTGCGCCTATCACGGCAACTTCAGCACTGGCGGCCATGACGCCCGGTACTCCATCGAGCCGTATCCGAGCTGCAGCGGCTGCGCCGTCTCCGGCTGGACGGCGGTGCAGAACCAGGAGCACTTCGTCTGCCACGAGACCCGCGAGGCGGTGACCGATCCCGACGGCACCACCTGGTGGGACCGCACCGGCAACGAGGCCGACGACAAGTGCGCGTGGTCGCCCACGCCGTTCATCGGCACCGGCGGCTACAGCTACCAGTACGAGTGGTCGAACGCCAACAGCGGCTGCGTCAAGACCCGCTGAGTCCTACGGATCTCGCCGTCCGCGAAAGGAGAGCCCCGGCGTACCGCCGGGGCTTTTTCTTGCCCGCTCCCCCCCGATTTATTGACGCCCGGCAATTTTTTCCGGACCGGCTCGCTTTTTTGAGTCACCCGCACCGGGCTATATAGAGCGTCATCCAGAGGGTTGGACAGTCTGGCAGAGACGCCGAGAAAAGCGTTTTTTGAGAAGGTTGTTTGCAGAATCTCCACGCGGCTCATTCACGAGACGGCGAAATCTATCTCCGTCTTCAAACCGTTGCCTCGCGGGGTCCGGCTCTCATGGGGAGAGCTCGTCCGCCGCGCAGGCATTACTCGTAGCTTGGAGGATGCAAAGCATGAGAATCAAAAGCTTGAAGTCTGTGCTGGCACTGTCGTGCGGGATGTTGTCCTTGGCGGCGAGCGCGAGCGCTCAGGACGAGAAGGCGATGAATCTGAAGCCCTTCGCGGACGCCGATCACGTCATCTACATGCCGACGAACATCGCCACGAAGCGGGTGCCGAGCAAGGCCGGCACCCTGACCAATCACGGCGGCGGCGTGCTCACCTCGGCCAGGGTGGTCTTCATCTTCTGGGGTCCGTCGTTCGCGAGCGGCGGCGCGGACAACGGGTACGCCACGACGCTGCGGAATTTCCGCAACCAGTTCGGCACCACCGGGGAGTACAACACCATCACGCAGTACTCGGGCATCCAGCTCACCAACCTCGGCTCGGGCGGCGCGGACTGGTTCGACACCACCACGCCTCCGACCAACGTCACCGACTCCACCGTGCACAGCGAGGTCAACCGCTATTTCTCCGGCGGCCATGGCACCTACAACTCCAGCACGATCTATGAGGTCGTGATCCCGCGGACCTCGTACTCCTCCAGCGGCAGCAGCACCTCCTGCGGCGGCCCGAGCCTGGCCTACTGCGCCTATCACGGCGCCTACAGCGGCACCTCCGGCACGGTCATCTACTCCATCGAGCCGTATCCGAGCTGCAGCGGCTGCAAGGTTTCCGGCTGGTCGGACGTGCAGAACCAGGAGCACTTCGTCTGCCACGAGACCCGCGAGGCCGTGACCGATCCGGTCAACGGCTGGTGGAACAGCACGACGGGCGCCGAGGCCGACGACGAGTGCGCGTGGTCGCCGACGCCGTTCATCGGCACCAACGGCTACTCCTATCAGTACGAGTGGTCGAACGCCAACAACGGCTGCATCCGCACCCGTTAAATCCTGAGCCAGTACGGTTGATGAAAGGCCCCGGCGGCTGCCGGGGCCTTTTCATTTCTTTTACTTCTTGGCCCGCATGCAGGTTTCGTGATCGATGGCCATCCACTTGCCTTCCATCTGCATCTCGCCGGTGTGCTCCAGGCTGGCGGCTCCCGTCTTGGTGAAGGTGTCGCGCACGGGCGTGGCCGCATTCCATGATGAACGCCTTGGCCGTCCCGTCGTAGCCCTGCACGAACTGGAAGACGATCGGCTGGGGGTTCTCCGCCGTCTTCTTCTCCTCGTAGCGCCCCATGTACCAGAAGCCGCCGATCTCCTTGTGGATGCTCACCTTGCCCAGGGTGGCGTGGGCGGGGCCGAAGGGGGAGGCCTCCGCCTTGCCCTTGCAGGTCCAGTCGCCGGCGAAGAACGCCAGCTTTGCGAGCTCGGGCGAGGGGGTGGGAGGGCCCGCGGGGGCCTGGGAGAGCGCGGGAAGGGCGGCAAAGGCGCCCAGGAGCATCACGGCACAAACGAGGCACCAGCCCTGCTTTGAGGACATCCTGATCATCTCATCTCCTCCTGTTGAATCCGCCGGATGGGCGGTTGCTGGATTCTACGGAAGAAGGGGGCCCGGCGGATGACGGTCTCGCCGGAAACCGGAGCAAGGACTGCAAGGACAAGAAGGAAGACGGCTTTGCTGTCCGTGTCTGTCCTTGTCGTCCTTGCAGTCCTTTGGGTCCTTTGATGTCCGTGA
>QHVW01000371.1 GCA_003223675.1 Acidobacteriota bacterium | reverse complement strand
GTGATCCGCTGGTACGGGCGGCTGAGCGGCGACATGGCGGGATATCTGGCCGGGCTCGCCACGGTCGAGCCGGGCTCCCGCGTCCTGCCGGTGAGCTTCTTCCACCAGCCCCACGACTCCAGATTGGATATCCTTGGCCACGCGATGAGCTACGCGGCGCTGGAGAAGGGGTTGATCGACTGGGACAACTACGAGGCGGCCTCGACCCATTTTCCGGTGCAATTCGCCGACTCCGTGCCGTGGCCGCCGATCGGCGACATCGAGGCGCGGCCGGGCCGCCTCCGCGTGCGGCAGTGGCGCCAACGCGCCGACTACGTCTACACCTGGCGGATGCCCCCCCAGCACCCGTTCGGGAACCGGCTGGAGCAGTTTTATCAGCCGGTCGCCGAGGCGGACGGCGGCGTGCTCTGGAAGCGGCTGCCGCGATGACGGGAGCGGATGACCGCCGGCTGCGCGGGCTCTTCTTCGCGCTCGCCCTGCTCTACGTGATCCCGTTCTGGGTGGTGGGCCACGTCCCCACGGTGGACGGCCCCTGCCACACCTACAACGCCTGGATCCTCCACCAGTACGGCAACGTGGAGCGCTACCCCCTGTTCCAGCGGTACTACGAGATCAGCGCCAAGCCCTATCCGAACTGGATCGGCCAGGCGGTGATGGCGCTCCTCATGTACGCCGTGCCGCCGGTGGTGGCGGAGAAGCTCCTGGTGAGCGGGTACGCGCTGCTCTTCCTGGCCGGGGCCTGGTATCTCGTCGGGGCCGCGCGGCCGGAGGAGCGCTGGCTCGCCTTCCTGGCCTTCCCGTTCGTCTGCCACCAGCTCTTCCAGTTCGGCTTCTACAACTTCGCGATCAGCGTCGCCTTCTTCCTGCTCGGCGTCGGCTTCTGGTGGCGCCACCGCGACCAGCCCGGCGATCTCCGCTTCGCGGTGGGGATCAATCTGCTCCTCTGGCTCTGCTACTTCTCGCACATCCTCTCCCTCGGGCTCGCGCTGGTGGCGATCTCCGTGCTCTGGCTGGCGACGCTGCGGCGGGAGACCTGGCGGCGGCACCTGCTCCACGTGGCGATCCTCCTCCCGCAGGCCGTTCTGCCGCTCTGGTTCTTCGTGACGCAGCGGGGCGGGCGCATGCCGTCGACCTGGCCGTTCTCGCAGATGGCGCGGTTCCTCGTCCGGCTGGAGGTGCTGGTCACGCTGAACGTGGAGCAGCTCTGGCTGACGGTCCCGCTGGCCCTCCTCTTCCTGCTCCTCCTGCTCGTCACGCTCCGGCGCGGCGGGCTGTGGAGGCCGGAGAGCGCCTTCCTCCTCCTGGCGCTGCTCTTCATCGTCCTCTACTTCGCCAGCCCCGAGGGGGCGGCCGGGGGGTGGCTGCTCAAGAACCGGCTGAGCCTCTACCCCTACCTGATCCTGCTCCCCGGGCTCTCCCCCCGGCTGGGGCGGCGGGGGGCGGCCCTCGCCACCGGCGTGCTGACCCTGGCGGCCCTGGGCAATCTCGGCTACCTGATCCAGGGCTACCGCGAGCTGGGCGCCGAGGTGGACGGCTTCCTGGCCGGGCTCGAGCCCGTGGCGCCCAACACCCGCGAGCTCACGCTCCTCTTCGAGCGCACCTGGCCGACCGACGTCCTCTCCCACGCCACCGGCTACGTGGCGCTCGAGAAGGGACTGGTCGACTGGGACAACTACGAGGCCAAGACGGACTTCTTCCCGGTGCGGTTCCGCGACTCGGTGGATTTCCCCGAGCTCCGCGGCCTCCTGGAGCCCGGCACGTACCGCGTCAGACCGAACGTGCGCCGCGTGGACGCCGTCTACCTCTGGCGGATGCCGCTGGGGCACCCGCTGGGTATGCGCTTGCGCAGGAGCTACACGCTCACTCGCGAGGACGACGGGGGCATGCTCTTCGAGCGGGGTGGCGGTTGACTTTCCAGGGAGGCGCGGGGTACCCTCCGGGCAGACCAATTCTGTCTTTGGCCACAGTGGGTGCTTTTCAATGCGGGGGCGTGTGGCGCGGAGCCCCGCCGCCGGACGGGACGAGACTGACGCCGTGCTTCGGGTTCTGATTCTCGACGATGAGTCGATCGTGGTCGATACGCTGGCGGCCTGCCTGCGGCTGCCCGGCATCGAGCTGACCACCTGCATGGAGATCGAGGCGGCGGAGGCGCTCCTGCGCTGCTTCCGCTTCGACGTGGTGATCACCGACCTCTCGGTGTCGCAGCTCGGCGGTCTCGATGGCATGCGGCTGGTGCGCTTCGTCACCGCCAACTTCCCCGACACGGCGGTCTACGTGCTGAGCGGCTACGTCGATCAGGCGGTGCGCGACCTGTGCTCCGTCCTGGGGGTGACCGCGGTGCTGGAGAAGTCGGAGGGGCTGACGCGGCTGCGCGGCTACCTGCTCGACCGCCGCGCCGCGCGGCTCGTTCCCGGGGCTCCGCTCGAAGGCGAGGGGGAGGTCCAGCAGGTCGAGCTGCTCGAAGACTTCATGGCGGCCAACCCGATCCGCGCCGTGCTCCAGCCGGTGGTCAAGCTGCAGGACGGCGCGCCCCATTTCGAGGTGTTCGGCGTCGAGAGCCTGGCCCGGGGGCCGGGCCACTCGGTGCTGGGCAGCCCCGCGGTCTTCCTCGCCTACGCGGCCCAGAAGGAGCTCCTCTTCGAGGCGGACATGATCTGCATCCGCGCCGCGTTCAACGAGGTGATCCACCTCGGCAACACCGTGACCACCTTCCTGAACGTCCAGCCGCGGTCGCTCACCAACCCCGACTTCGCCTTGCGGCTCTGCGACGCGGTGCGGGCGGCGGGCCTCCAGGAGAAGGACATCGCCCTGGAGCTCACGGAGCAGCAGACCATCGTGAATCCGAGCGCCTTCGCGGCCACCCTGCAGCGGCTGCGCGAGCGGGGCTTCCGCATCGCGCTCGACGATTTCGGCGAAGGCTCCTCGAACCTCAACCTTTTCCAGGACCTCCATCCGGATTTCCTGAAGATCTCCGGCACCTTCTGCCGCGGCCTGGCTCACGATCCGTTCAAGCAGATCATCGTTCAAAGCACGGCGGAGATGGCCGCGCGGGCCGGCACGGCGACCGTCATGGAGGCCGTCGAGACGGCCGAGGACGCCGAGGTCCTGCGCCTGCTGGGGATCGATTACGCCCAGGGCTACTTCTTCCAGCGCCCCCTGCCCGGCCGCGAGCTCGCCCAGATCCTCAAGGGCGGCTCCACCGCCGACCGCCTGAGCGTGCTCGAGCCGCTCGGCGCGCCGTCCGTCCCCTGATATTGAAATTTTCTAACGATTGTCCCGATTCGAGACTCTCCGGTACACTCTTGCGCTGGACGTGCGCTCGTTCTGCATTCCAGCGAGATCTCAATTTCGATTCTTTGATGGGGGAATTTGACATGCCAGCCTGCCTCACCTGACGGTCCTGACACCGTCGGCTTATTGACCAGGGGGTCTCAGACCCTTCTGGGGAGAGATACGCCGATGCACATTACTAACTTCCAAGCTTCCATCTATTCCCTGGTGCTCCTGGTGGCGCTCTGGGTGATTCTCTTCAGGTCTCAAGATGCCAAGGCCCGGGAGTGGGCGTTTGGAATCGTGGGTGCCCTGGTCGGCTATTTACGGGCTCACTGATTGCTGGCTCAGGGGGGCGGGCGATCGCCCCCCGCTACCTTCCTACTCAGAGATCTTGGGAAAATTGTCCCGATTTGTGTCGCTTTGGTACACTCTTACGCTGGACGCGCGCGCCCTGCGTTCCAACCTGCTGTTATCTTTTAATGATTGTTTGACTGGGGGGACTTGACATGCCAACCTGCCTCACCTGACGGTGCTGACACCGTTGTCTCGACACATCCGTCTAGTTGTTTTTTAACGGTTAACTTACTTTAAGCCAGGGGGTCTCGAGACCCTGCTGGGGAGAGCTACGCCAATGCATATCCATGACTTTTATTCAAAGCTTACCTCTGGGACCGAAGGGGGCAGCCTCTTCACGGCGCTCCGTAACCTTAGCTCGCTGGAGGACTTCAACGTTCTTCTCGACGAGCTCGAGCTTGACTGGCCGACCTGGGATCCGACGGGTGGTAGTGGCAGTGGGGTTGTCGTCTCTTGCATCCCCGTCCAGGCTTGAGGTGGGTCGTCCTGAGGCCGGCATGAATTCTGCTTCGTAATTTCGTGCCGATCTCAACGCAGCATCCCGGGCCCGGAGCCGCGCGCTTCGGGCCCGGCTTTCGAAAGGTTTTCGCATGAGGTGCTCGACGATGAGCTTTGATGAATTGAAGTCTTATATACGCAATCTTGAGGTCGTCTCCTCGTGGCCGCAGATGCTCGCGCTGGTCGAGCGTATGGGTCATCGTGAAACGCTCTCCGTCTGGGAGCATCCGCTCTCGGCCTGCCGGGCCGTCGGCGGCGTGGAGTCCACGGCGTTCCCCGCGGCGGCCGCCGTCCTCTGCTCGGTGATCAGCATTCATCTGGTGGACGACATGCTGGACGAGGATCCCCGCGGCGAGCATCTGCGGATCGGGATCGGACCGGCGGCGAATCTGGCGCTGGCTTTCCAGGCCGCCGGGCATCTGCTGCTCGAGCGGGCCGCGGCGCCCGCGGGGGTGCGGGCCGCGCTGCAGGAGAGCTTCGCGCGGATGTCGCTGGCGACCTGCTACGGGCAGGGGCTCGACGCGCGGGAGCTGGCGAACGAGCAGGAGTACTGGCGGACGGTGGAGGCCAAAACCCCCCCGCTGTTCGCCGAGGCGCTGCGCATGGGGGCCTTGCTCGGCGGCGCTCCGGCCGAGACGGCGGCGCGGCTGGCGCGGCTGGGGCACGTGCTGGGGCTCTTCATCCAGGTCAACGACGACCTGACCGACGTGCTCGAGACGCCGGCGCGCGCGGACTGGCGGCGGCGCTCCAACAACCTGGCGCTGCTCTACGCGATGACCGCCGCGCACGCCGGCCGCGAGGATTTCCTGCGGTTGTCGCTGCGGTTCGACGATCCGGAGGCGCTCGCCGCGGCCCAGAGGATCCTGTTCCGTTGTGGCGCGGTCAGCTACTGCACGCTCAAGCTGGTCGAATTCTCGCGCGAGCTCCAGGAGATTGCGGCGGGCCTCCCGCTGCGGGACCCCGAGCCGGTCGAGCGCCTTGTCACGGCTCACCTGCGGCCGCTGCACCAGTTATTGGAAAGGGTGGGCGTCGAGGATCCCGCGACGCTCGCGCTGTGTTGAAGAGGTCCGCGATGAGTCTTTGAGATCGCCCATCGCGGCGGCTTTCCACTCGGGGCGTCCTCGGCCCATCGGATGGCCGAGAACGCCCGAAAGGGCTCTCGGAAATGCTCACGTTCGGTTTCGGTACGTTGAGCAGCGCAGTCAAGGTTTTCCGGCCGGCCGCGCCGAGCGAGAATCTTCCTGCGAGCCCGATCTCCGCGCGCTCTGGTCTCCCACCCTCGTCAGCCCCTGAGATCTCCCTTGCCAGAGAAGGCCGGAGCCGCGGCCCTCCCTCGCCCTTGCCCATCCGGTTTCCCCGTCCACGAGCATCTCTTTTGGGCATTTTTTCTACCGGGAGGATGAGTCATGTTGATGAACGAATTTGATCACCGTTTCACAGACAAAGATGAGAAGAGCTTCCTGTTTGAGATCCTGCGCCGGATAGGCTGCCTTGAGCACAGAGCGATGTTGGCGACCGCGCAGGACCAGGGCTGGGTAGTGTGGGACCCCACCACCGACCCATCTGGCGGCTCGGGTGTGGGGCTTGCGCGGGCTTGATCGCCCCGGGACGTCGCGTGCGCAGCGGGCGCGGCCTCCGAGTTGCGGTCGCGCGGCCCCCGGCAGGTGACCGGCGCGGGGGGCGCGCGGCCGCCGTTCCTGGCCACGGCCGCCGCCGGGTGGACTGGGCTCGGCAAAGCCTGCTATAAAGGGCCCCGGAAAACTTTCGATTGCAGCGCGCTCGAGAGCGACGGGGCGCCCCGGCGGCGCTCCTCACGGGGCGAACATGAATACCCGGCACTCCTCTTCCGCCTGGAAGACGGCGGACCTGCTCCTGGTCGCCGTCTCTCTGCTCGTCCTGCTCCCCTGTATATACTTCCCCTACCGCTTTTCCTCCGCCCCCGAGGTCGGCTTCACCCTCACCTCCGGCTGGAAGGTCGTTTCCGCCTATCCCTGCGAGGGGGGGCCTGGCAGTTGCCTCCAGATCGGCGATGAGGTGATCTCGATCGGTGGGATCGACCGCGTCCGGTTCGCTCTCGACCGCCGGCTTTCCATCGCCGGCCTGTTCGGGCCCCGCAGGGTGGCCCAGGTCCATCTGATCCGGGCCGGACGGCCGCTGGACCTCAACCTCAAGATCCGCAGAGAGCGCGTGGAGCTCCCCCAGGCGCTCTATGCCATGGTCGCGCCGCTCATCTTCTGGCTGATGGGCACGGTCGTCATCCTTTTCCTGCGCCCCCGCGACGAGCGCTGGCTGATGCTGGTCCTGTTCAGCTACGTGACCGCGGTCTGGATCGCCACGGGAATGGCGGCCCGGACGGCGAACGCCTCCTTCTTCTTCCACGCCGTGATCTGGTTCTTCCTGCCGGTGGCCGTCCACCTCCATCTCATCCTGCCCGGCGAGCTCCTGGGCCGGCGGCTGCAGCGGGGCGTCCAGGCCGGCCTCTACGCGCTCTCCCTGCTGCTTTCGGTCGCCGATTCCCTGCTGCTCCTGGAGGGCTCCAGACATTACCTGTTCATCTGGTACACCCTGGCCGGCGTCCTGCTCTCCGTGCTGCTGTTGGTCGTCCGTCTCTTCCTGCCGGTCGACCCGGCCACCAAGGTCGCCGTGCGGATCATGCTGTATGGCGTGATCCTCGGGCTGGTGCCGTTCTTGCTGTTCAATGGCGTGCTCCTGGTCTGGCTGTCGCGCGTGGCCGGGCCGGAGCTCCAGGAGCTCCGCGTCTTCTATCCTTACATGCTGTGCATCGCGGCGGCGTCGATCCCGATCCTGCCGATGAGCTACATCTACGCCATCTACAAGCACCACCTGGGCACGCTGGAGCTCCGGGCCAACCGCCTGCTGGGCACCTACACCTTCTCCGCCCTGCTCTTCGCGTCCTACACCCTCGTCTTCTTCGCCCTCAGCAGCCACTGGAACGTCGTGAGCGGCGGCTTCCTCGCCGTCCTCCTCCTGGTCTCGCTCTCCTACATGGCGGCCGTGCCGCTCCTGCGCGACCGCTTCCAGGCCCTGGTGGACCGCCACGTCTTCGGCATCAAGCACTCTCCTGAAGAGGTGATCGACCTGGTCTCCGCCCGCATCCCCACGGCGTTCGACCGCGAGGTCCTGGCAGGGGTGGTCGCCGAGGAGGTCCTGCCCACCCTGCTGATCCGCCAGTCGGCGCTCTATCTGTTCGGGGAGGGGAGCTTGGAGGTCCTCTACGAGCAGGCCGTCCCCGCCGGCGGGCTCCCCCTGGCGGAGGAGGACCTGCGGGCGGTGCTCGGCTGGAGCGGCCGCTACCTGCCGGCGGGGCCGGGCGCGCCGCAGCTCGCCTGGGTGCGGCTGATCCTCCCCCTCGTCCTCCAGGCGCGCCCCGTGGGGATCTGGCTGCTCGGCCGCCGGGACCCGGACGACTACTTCCCGGCGAGCGACGTCCAGTTGCTGTCGACGGTCGCCAACCAGATCGCGCCGATGGCGGAGAACGTCCGCCTCTACGAGAAGGCGCAGCAGGAGATCGCCCAGCGCAAAGCCGCCGAGGAGGAGATCCGGCGCAGCGAGGAGCGCTTCCGCACTCTGTTCGAGGCCACGCTCGAAGGGATCGCCATCGTGCGCAACGGCGTGATCCTGGAGGTCAACCACGCGCTCCTGGCGATCTTCGGCGGCGAGCCGGACGAGCTCCTGGGCTGCCGGCTCTCCGACCTCGTCTCCGGCGAGGTCGACCTCGAAGGGGTGTCGCGGGAGAGCATCGGCTTCCGGCGCGACGGCTCGACGGTCG
>QHVW01000369.1 GCA_003223675.1 Acidobacteriota bacterium | reverse complement strand
GGCGAGGAGGCGCTGGTCATCTCACGGCTCCACCGCGGCGCGGTCCACCTGCTGCTGACCGACGTCACGATGCCCGAGATGAAGGGGCCGGAGCTCGCCCAGCGCCTGCGCTCCGAGCGCCCGCAGACGCGGGTCGTCTTCATGTCGGGCTACAACGACGAGCTCCTCTCGGACGGCGGCCCGGGCTCCCCCCTCTGTCTCCAGAAGCCGTTCTCCCCGAAGACCCTGGGCGAGACGGTACGCGCCATCCTCGACGAGGCCGCCGAAGAGCTGCGCGCCGCCGGCTGACGGGCCGGTCGGGGAGGACGTCAGCGCTCGGGCGTGACCACCCCGCCGGTCCCGGAGCCGCGGGGGTCGGA
>QHVW01000370.1 GCA_003223675.1 Acidobacteriota bacterium | reverse complement strand
ACCCGGGTGGTGAATCTGAACGGCGTCGTCTCCGGGCTGGAGAAGATGCTGCAGCGGCTCCTCGGCGAGGACATCCACCTGGAGACCGGCCTCCATCCGGAGCTCGGCAAGGTCAAGGTCGATCCGGGGCAGATCGAGCAGGTCATCGTCAACCTCGCCGTCAACGCCCGTCACGCCATGCTCTCGGGGGGGCGCCTCACCCTGCACACGGCCCCCCTGGCGGTCGCCGCCGACCGGCCCGCCCGCCACGACGTCCCCCCCGGCCAGTACGTCCTGCTGACGGTGGCGGACAGCGGGATGGGCATGGACGCCGCCACCCAGGCGCGCGTGTTCGAGCCGTTCTTCAGCACCAAGGGGG
>QHVW01000368.1:7936-8169 GCA_003223675.1 Acidobacteriota bacterium | reverse complement strand
TCGCGGCCGCGCCCGGCGCCCGGCTCTACCGCACGGGCGACCTCGCCCGCTGGCGGCCGGACGGCGCCCTCGACTTCCTGGGCCGTGGCGACCAGCAGGTGAAGATCCGCGGCCACCGCGTCGAGCCGGGGGAGGTCGAGGCGGCCCTGCGCGGCCACCCTGGGGTGGCGGAAGCGGCCGTGGTGGCCCGCGAGACGGCGGACGGCAAGGCGCTGATCGCCTACGTGGTGCCG
>QHVW01000368.1:0-7898 GCA_003223675.1 Acidobacteriota bacterium | reverse complement strand
CCGCCGGGCGCTGGCCCGGGAGCCGCTCCCGGAGGAGACCGCCGGCGAGGGGCTCACGCCTCCCCGCACGCCCCTGGAGGAGCAACTGGCGGCGATCTGGCGCGAGGTGCTGGGCGTCGAGCGGATCGGCGTCCACGACGACTTCCTGGCCCTGGGCGGCCACTCCCTGCTCGCCGTCCGCGTGCTGTCGCGCGTCCAGGAGGCGCTGGGCGTCGCCGTGCCCATGCGGGATTTCTTCACGGCCCCCACGGTGGCCGGGCTGGCCGCGCGGCTGGCCGCGGGCGAGGCGGAGGCGCCGGCCGCGCCGGTCCCGCCGCCGGGCGCGCGCGCCGCCGTGCCCCGGCCCGCGCTCCCGCCGTCGGAGCTCCCCGGCACGCCGCTGGAGGAGCGGCTGGCGGCGATCTGGCGCGAGGTGCTGGGCGTCGAGGCCGTGGGGCGGCACGACGACTTCTTCGATCTCGGCGGCCACTCCCTGCTGGCCTACCGGGTGGCGATGCGGATCGCCGAGGAGACCGGGGTCGACCTCCATCTCCAGACCCTCTTCGAGGCGCGTACGGTGGCCGCCCTGGCGCGCGCGGTCGAGGCGGCGCTGGCGAGCGGCGTGGAGAGGCGGCGCGCGGCCTCGCCCGCCCGGCCGGCCGAGGGCGGCCTGCCCCTCTCCTTCGCCCAGCGGCGCCTCTGGCTGCTGGAGCTGATCGAGCCGGGGACCCCCAGGTACAACGTGCCGATCGCGGTGCGGCTGGAGGGGGCCCTGGAGACCGGCTTGCTGGCCCGCGCGCTGGCGGAGATCGTCCGCCGCCACGAGCCGCTGCGCACGGTCTACGCCCAGGCCGGCGGCGAGCCGTTCCAGGTGGCGCTCCCGCCGCCGGCCCCAGAGGACCTCGCCTTCGCGCGGGCCGACCTCGCGGGCCTGCCCGCGCCGCTGCGCGAGGGGGCCCTGCGCGCGGCGCTACGCGACGAGTCCGCCCGCCCGTTCGACCTCGCGCGCGGCCCGGTGGCGCGCTTCCTCCTGCTGGAGCTGGGGGAGGAGCGGCGGGTCCTGCTGGCGACCTTCCACCACATCGCCGTCGACGGCTGGTCGATGGCGGTCTTCTTCCACGAGCTGGCGGTGCTCTACGCCGACCTCCTCGCCGGCCGTCCCTCCTCCCTGCCGGCGCTGCCGGTGCGCTACGCCGACTGGGCGGTCTGGCAGCGGCGGGCGCTGGAGGCGGGGGCGCTCGACCCGCAGCTCGCCTGGTGGCGGCAGCAGCTCGCCGGCGTCCCCGTGCTGGAGCTGCCCGCCGACCGCCCGCGCTCGGCGGCGACCGGCTTCCGGGGGAGAAGCCGGCCGGTGAGCTTCCCCGCCGGTCTGGCCGGCCGCCTGCGGCGGCTCGGCGCCGGCGAGGGGATCACCTCCTTCACCGCGCTGCTGGCCGGCTTCACCGCCCTGCTCGCCCGCCTGAGCGGCCAGGACGACCTCGCGGTGGGGCTCACCTCCGCCGGGCGCGACCGGCTGCACACCGAGGGGCTGATCGGCTTCTTCGTCAACACCCTGGTGGCGCGCTCCCGGGTCGCGGACGATCCCACCTTCGGCGCCCTGCTGCGGCGGGTGCGCGACACCGTGCTGGCCGCCCAGCAGCGGCAGGACGTCCCCTTCGACCGGCTGGTCGAGGAGCTGCAGCCGGAGCGGACCCCCGGTTTCACGCCGCTCTTCCAGGCCGCCCTCACCTATCTGGCGAGCCCGCTCGCGGCGGCGCCCATGCCGGGCCTCGCCGTCGAGCTCCTGGACGTCGACGTGGCGGTCGCCAAGTTCGACCTCACCCTCTCGCTCTACGAGAGCGGCGGCCGGCTGAGCGGCTGGGTGGAGTACCGCACCGGCCTGTTCGATCCCGCCACGGTCGAGCGCTGGATGGGGTCGTTGCGGACCCTCCTGGAGGCCGCGGCCGGCGATCCCGATCAGCGGCTTTCTGCTCTCTCCCTGCTCTCCGCGGCCGAGCGCTGGCAACTGGTGGGGGAGCTCAACGACACAGCGCTACGGCTCCCCCCGAATCTCTGCCTGCACGAGCTCGTCGAGCGCCAGGCGGCGCTCAACGCCGGCGCACCGGCGGTGACCCATGAGGGTGAGAGCCTGAGCTATGGCGAGCTGAACCGGCGGGCGAACCGTCTGGCGCACCACCTCCGGCGGCTGGGCGTGGGGCCGGAATCCAGGGTCGGGCTCTGCCTCGACCGCTCGCCGGAGGCGATCGAGGGGATACTCGGCATCCTGAAGGCCGGCGCCGCCTACGTGCCGCTCGATCCGCACTATCCCGCGCAGCGCCTGTCTTTCATCGCCGGGGACGCGGGCCTCGCGGCGCTGGTGACCACCGGGCCGTTGCGCGGGCTCCTCCCCGAGATGGCAGGCGAGCCGGTCGTCTGCCTCGACGCGGACCGCCCGCGGCTCGCGGCGGAGCCGGCGGACAACCCGCGCGGCGGCGCGTCGCCCGCGGCTCTCGCCTACGTGATCTACACCTCGGGCTCCACGGGCCGTCCCAAGGGGGTCGGCATCGCCCATGGGAACATCGTCTCGTCGGCCCTGGCGAGGGCCGCCTACTACTACGATCGGCCGGTGAAAAGCTTCCTCCTGCTCTCCTCGTTTGCTTTCGACAGCTCGGTGGCAGGGATCTTCTGGTCGCTCTCCCTAGGTGGGACCCTGGTGTTGCCCGGCGGCGGGCCGCAGCTCGATCCGGAGCGCCTCAACGCCCTGATCGCCGAGACCGGGATCAGCCACATGATCTCCCTGCCGTCGCTCCACGCGCTCATGCTGGCCCAGGCCTCTCCGGGGCAGCTCGCCTCCCTGGAGACGGTCGTCGTGGCCGGCGAGGCGTGCCCGGCGGAGCTCGTCGCGCGCCATTACGAGCGCTGCCCGGGGGCCCTCTACAACGAGTACGGCCCGACCGAGGGGGC
Source organism: Acidobacteriota bacterium (assembly GCA_003223675.1). Lineage (GTDB taxonomy): Bacteria > Acidobacteriota > Thermoanaerobaculia > Multivoradales > UBA5704 > DATARR01. The sequence continues at coordinate 4,976 of QHVW01000368.1, read as the reverse complement.
GGTCTGGTGCAGCGTCGCCCCGCTCCCGCGCGAGCTTCCCGGCGGCCGCATCACCATCGGCCGGCCGATCGCCAACACCCGGATCTACCTGCTGGACCGTGAGATGGAGCCCATCCCGGCCGGCCTGGCCGGAGAGCTCTGTATCAGCGGTCCGGGCCTCGCCCGGGCCTATCTCGGGCAGCCCGGGCTGACCGCGGAGCGCTTCGTGCCCGATCCCCTCGGCGGTGGAGCGGGGGAACGCCTCTATCGCACCGGCGATCTGGCCCGGTTCCTGCCGGGTGGCGAGATCGAGCTCCTGGGGCGGATCGACCACCAGGTCAAGATCCGCGGCTTCCGGATCGAGCTGGGGGAGATCGAGGCCGCTGTTCTGCGCTTCCCCGGCATTCAGGAGGCGGTGGTCGTGGCCCGGGAGGACGAGCCCGGGGACAAGCGCCTGGCGGCCTACGTCGTGGCCGCCGGGGGAGCGGCGCCCGGTCTCCAGGCCCTCCGGGAGCTCCTCCGGCAGACCCTGCCCGAATACATGGTGCCGGCTGCCTTCGTCGAGCTCGCCGAGATGCCCCGGACCCCCAACGGCAAGGTCGACCGCAAGGCCCTACCGGTCCCCGGCTCGTCCAGGCCGCGGGCCCAGGGGGAGCTCGTCGCTCCCCGCACGCTGGCCGAGGAGTTGCTGGCGGCGATCTGGGCCGACATCCTCGGCCTGGAGGCGATCGGCGTCCACGACAGCTTCTTCGACCTCGGCGGCCATTCCCTGCTCGCCGCCCAGGCGGCCTCGCGGGTGCGGGAGACCTTCGGCGTGGAGCTCACCCCCGCCGAGCTGTTCCTGGCGCCGACGCCGGCGGCTCTCGCGCGGCGGATCGCGGAGCTCCGCGGCGAGGAGCGCGCGGCCCTGCCGCCGCCGCGCCCCCTGCCGCGCGACCCCCAGGGGGACCCGCTCTCCTTCTCCCAGGAGCGGCTCTGGTTCCTGCAGCGGCTGGAGCCCGGGAGCTCCGCCTACAACGTCTCCGGCGCCCTCCGCCTGCGTGGCCCCCTCCGCCCCGGCGTGCTGGCGCGCGTCCTGGAGGAGATCGCCCGCCGCCACGAGGCCCTGCGCACGGTCTTCCGGGAGGGCTCCGGCGGCGTCCCCGTGCAGGTGGTCCTGCCGCCGCCCGCGGTGCCCCTGCCGGTCGTCGATCTCCGCTCGGAGGGGGAAGCGGAGCGACTGCTGGCCGAGGAGGCTGCGCGGCCGTTCGACCTCGCCGCGGGCCCCCTGGTGCGCGCCCTGCTGCTGCGCCTTGGGGAGGAGGAGCACCTGCTCGCCGTGGTGATGCATCACGCCATCTCGGACGCCTGGTCGACGGGCATCCTGCTGCGGGAGCTGACGGCGCTCTACAGGGCTTTCGCCGCCGGCGAGCCCTCGCTGCTTCCCGCGCTCCCCCTCCAGTACGCCGACTACGCGCGCTGGCAGCGGGAGCAGCTCGCGGGGGAGCGGCTGGAGAGCGAGCTGGCGCATTGGCGGCGGGCGCTCACCGGCGCCCCCGAGACCCTCGACCTGCCGGTGGATCGCCCGCGGCCGGCGGCGCCCACCAACGCCGCCGGAAGGCAGCCGCTGGCGCTGGCGCCGGCGCTGGCCGCCGACCTGCGGGCGCTGGCCCGGCGCCAGGGGTGGACCCCGTTCATGGTCCTGCTCGCCGCCTTCGACGCTCTCCTCGCCCGCCTCACCGACCAGCGCGACCTGGTGGTGGGCGCGCCGGTCGCCAACCGCAACCGCCTGGAGACCGAGGGGGTGATCGGCTTTTTCACCAACACCCTGGCGCTGCGGCTCGACCTTGCGGGGGACCCCTCCTTCCGCGCCCTGGCCCGCCGCGCCCGGGCCGCGGCCCTGGAGGCGTACGCCCACCAGGACCTCCCCCTGGAGCGGCTGGTCGAGGAGCTGGCGCCGCGCCGCCAGAACGGCGTCAATCCCCTCTTCCAGATCCTGCTGGCGCTCAACGACGTAGCGCCGGCCGGGCGCCTGGAGCTGCCGGGGGTGGCCGTCGAGGAGGTGGAGATCCCGGCGAGGGACGCGAAATTCGACCTCACCCTCTTCCTGGCCGAGCGAGAGGGCGCCTATGCCGGCCACCTGGAATTCAACCGCGACCTCTTCGATGCGGCCACAGTGGAGCGGCTCGCCGGGCACTTGCTGACCCTGCTCACGGGCGCGGTGGCCGCGCCGGAGACCCGGCTCTCCCGGCTCCCCCTGCTCGACGCCGGCGAGCGCGCGCAGATCGCCGCCTGGAGCCGGCCCCCCCGGCCCGGCCACCGGCCGTGGTGCGTCCACGAGCGGGTGGCGGAGCGGGCGGCCCTCCAGCCGGAAGCCGAGGCGGTGGTGGGCGGGGACGGCGAGGCGCTGACCTACGGCGAGCTGCTGCGCCGGGCCCGCCGGGTGGCCGCCCGCCTGCGCTCCCTGGGCGTGGGGCCGGACGTGCCGGTGGGGATCTTCCTCGACCGCTCCGCCCCCGACCTCGCGGCCGCCATCCTGGGCGTGCTGGAGGCCGGCGGCGCCTGCCTGCCGCTCGACCCCGGCTACCCCCGTGAGCGGCTGCGCCTGATGCTGGAGGACGCCCGGGTGCCCGTGGTGCTCACCGGACCGGCCCTGCTGGCGGCGCTGCCCGCGCTGCCCGAGGGAGCCGGCCGGCCGCTGCTGATCGCAGAGGCGCTCGCCGGTCCCGACCCCGAAGCGTGGACGCCAGCCGCCGTCGATCCCGCCAACCTGGTCTACCTGATCTTCACCTCGGGCTCCACCGGGCGGCCCAAGGGGATGGCGATGACCCACGGCGCCATCTCGGCCATGCTGGACTGGCAGCTCCGCACCTCGCGGGCGGGCGCCGGCCGCACACTGCAGTTCGCCCCCCTCTCCTTCGACGTCGCGTTCCAGGAGATCCTCTCCGCCTGGTGCGCGGGCGGCTCGGTGGTGCTGGTGGACGAGGAGACGCGGCGCGATCCGCCGGCGCTGCTGCGGCTGCTGGCCGCCCGGCGGGTGGAGCGCCTGTTCCTCCCCTTCGTGGCCCTCCAGCAGCTCGCCCTGGCGGCGGGCCCCAAGGGGATCCCGGCCAGCCTGCGCGAGGTGATGAGCGCCGGCGAGCAGCTCTACGTCACGCCGCAGATCGCGGCCCTCTTCGCCGCCCTGCCGGGGTCCGCGCTCTACAACCACTACGGCCCCTCGGAGACCCACGCCGCCACCTGGCTCCCCCTGGAGGGGGACCCGGCGGCTTGGCCGGGGCGCCCCACGGTGGGGCGGCCGGTGGACCACGCCCGCATCTTCCTGCTCGATCAGGATCTGGAGCCGGTCCCCGCCGGCGTCCCCGGCGAGCTGTACGTGGGGGGCGCGGGGCTGGCGCGCGGCTACCTCGGCCAGCCGGAGATGACGGCGGAGCGCTTCCTCCCCGACCCGTTCGACGGCGTGGAAGGCTGGGAGCCCGGCTCCCGGCTCTACCGCTCCGGCGACCTCGCCCGCTGGCGGGCGGACGGCGAGATCGAGTACCTCGGCCGCGGCGACCACCAGGTCAAGATCCGCGGCCAGCGCATCGAGCTGGCCGAGGTCGAGGCCGTGCTCGCCGGCCACCCGGCGCTGCGCCAGGCGGCGGTGGCGGTGCGCGGCGAGAGCGCCGGCGCGCGCCGGCTGGTGGGCTACGCCGTCTGCCGCCAGAACGCCGGGGAGAATGCCGAGCCGCTGGAGCCCGCCGCGCTACGCGCCTGGCTCGCCGAGCGGCTGCCGGACGCCATGGTCCCCACGCTCTGGGTGCGGCTCGACCACCTGCCGCTCACCCCCAGCGGCAAGGTGGACCGCCGGGCCCTGCCGGCGCCCGCGGCCGAGAACGGGGAGGCCGACGCCCGGGAGCCGCGCGATCCCGCCGAGGAGCTGATGGCGGCGATCTGGAGCGAGGTGCTGGGCGTCCGGCGGGTGGGCATCCACGACGACTTCTTCGAGCTGGGCGGGCATTCGCTGCTGGCCACCCAGGTGATGTCGCGGGTGCGCGAGGCGTTCGGCGTCGAGGTCCCCCTGCGCCGCCTGTTCGAGGGGCCGACCGTGGCCGAGCTGGCGCGGGCGGTGGAGACGGCGCTCGCCGCCGGCGCGCCGGCGCCCGACGGGCCCATTCCGCGGGCGCCGCGCACGCTGCGGGCGCCGGCGGATACCGCGCTCCCCCTCTCCTTCGCCCAGGAGCGGCTCTGGTTCCTCGACCGTCTGGAGCCGGGGCAGACCCTCTACAACCTGCCGCTGGTCCTGCGGCTGGAGGGGGAGCTGGACGCCGCCGCCCTGGCCGCCGCCTTCGGCGAGATCGCCCGCCGGCACGAGGCGCTGCGCACCGTCTTCGCCGAGCGGGACGGCGAGCCCGTGCAGGTGGTGCTCCCCGCCGGGCCCTGGGAGCTGCCGGCCGCCGACCTCTCGGGGCTGCCCGCGGCGGCGCGGGAACGGGAGGCGGATCGGCTCGCCGCGGCCGAGGCGGCGCGTCCGTTCGATCTTTCCCGCGGGCCGCTGCTGCGCGCCGTCCTGCTGCGGCTCGCCCCCGGGCGGCATGAGCTGCTGCTGACCTTCCACCACATCGTCTCGGACGGCTGGTCGATGGGCGTGCTGGTGCGGGAGATGGGGGCCCTCTACGCCGCCGCGCTGGACGGCCGGCCGTCGCCGCTGCCGGAGCTGCCGGTGCAGTACGCCGACTTCGCCCTCTGGCAGCGCCGCTGGCTCACCGGCAAGGTCCTGGAGCGCCACACCGCCTACTGGCGGGAGCGGCTGCGGGGCCTGCCGGCGGAGACCGAGCTGCCCGCCGACCGCTCCCGTCCCGCCGTGGCGTCGCACCGCGGTGCGGAGCACCGCTTCGCGCTCGACGCCGGCCAAGTGTCGGCCCTGGAGGGGCTGGCGCGCCGCGAGGGGACGACGCCGTTCATGGTGCTGGCGGCGGCGACGCTCGCCCTGCTCTCCCGCCTGAGCGGCCGGGACGACTTGAGCCTCGGCACGCCGA
>QHVW01000261.1 GCA_003223675.1 Acidobacteriota bacterium | reverse complement strand
TCTTCAGGAGGTCGATCCCGAGGCGGCACAGGTGGCCCGGCTGCGCTACGGCTGCCTCACCCCCTGGGAGCGCGATCCGGCGCTCTACGGCCGGGCGGCGCTCACCCGCCGCTTCCCCCTCTGCGAGGCCGAGGTGCTGACCACCCTCCAGGAGATGCTGGAGAAGCGGCTCGACTACGTGGGGCGGGACGGCGAGCGCTACCTCGACGCCGTACAGAACGCGCGCATCGTGGCCAACGCCGAGCGCTACTACCGGGCCATGTACTACGGCTCGGCCGAGTCCTGGAACCTGCGCGACCGCCACATGTTCGACACCCTGCTGATGGTGCTCAATTTCCGTGGCCGCGAGGGGAAGGAGGCGAAGGCGGTGGTCTGGGAGCACAACTCCCACGTCGGCAACGCGGGCGCCACCGAGATGGGAGCACGCGGCGAGCTCAACGTGGGCCAGCTCGCCCGCGATCATTTCGGGGACGCGGCCTATCTGGTCGGCTTCGGCACCAATCACGGCACCGTGGCCGCGGCGACCTGCTCCACCTGCGCGAGCCGCGGCGGGCGGAGCTGCGCGAGGAGCTGGAGGTCCCCCGCCTGGAGCGGGCGATCGGCGTCATCTACCGCCCGGAGACGGAGCTGCTCAGCCACTACTTCCAGGCCGTGCTCCCCTGGCAGTTCGACGAGTACGTCTGGATCGACGAGACCCGCGCCGTCTCGCCGCTGGCGGCGCACGAGGTCTCCGGCAGCCCTGAAACCTATCCGTTCGGGCTGTGATCAGCCCCCCCTTCCGCGATCCGCCGTCCCATCCCCCAGGCCGGTGCGTCCTGGGCGCTCCCGCCGTACCTTGAAGCTGCGAGGTACAGAAAGGAGATCACCATGAGCACCGCGACCCTGACCGTTCCATTCACGGGCTATGAGAGCCTGGCCCAGTTGAGGGACGACTTGAAGGTGCGCATCCATCTCGGCGAGATGGATGCGCGGGACCAATGGCAGAAGCTGGAACCGAAGTGGTGGGAGCTGCAGAGGAGGGTCACGGCGGTCGAGAAGGCCTCGGCCGGCGCGGTCCAGGAGATCACCGCAGCCGCCGACCTGCTGATCGAAGAGCTCCTCAAGGGCTACGCCCAGATCCGCAAGGCCCTCTGAGCCTCGGCCGCTCCGTCTTCTCCTTCCGGCGCCCCGGCGATCTGCGGGGCGCCGTTCTTTCTTCCACGCCCCCGCGCCCCCGCGATATGCTCCCGGGCATCATCGCGTTCGGGGGAATCCTATGCAACGACTGTTTCTCTTCCTGTCCTTGAGCCTGCTGGCGATCCCGGCCCTCGCGGCCGACGAGGCGTCGCGGCTCCACGACCTGTTCAAGCGCGAGTGGGAGGTCCGTCTGAAGGAGAGCCCGCTCTTCGCCACCTCCGTGGGCCGGCACGAGTACGACGACCGGCTCCCCTCGGCGACCCTGGCCGATCTCCAGCGGGAAAACGCCGAGACCAAGGCCTTCCTCGACGAGCTCCAGGGCATCGACCGCGCCAGGCTGTCCGCGGCGGACCAGGTCAATTACGACATCTTCAGGCGGCAACTGGAGAACGGCGTCGCCGACTTCGAGCTGGGCGACTACCAGATGCCGTTCAACGCCGACTCGGGGTTCCACTCGGGCTTCTCCCGCCTTCCCGAGGAGGTGCCGCTCGCCACGGTGAAGGACTACCAGAATTACATCAGCCGTCTCCGCGCCTGGCCCCGCTACGTCCGCGAGCAGATCGAGCTGATGCGGGCCGGGATCGCGCGCGGCTTCACCGTCCCCCGTGCGACGCTCAACGGCTACGACAAGACGATCTCCGCCCACGTGGTGGAGGACCCCGCGAAGAGCGTCTTCTGGGTGCCCTTCGAGAAATTCCCCTCCACGGTGCCGGAAGGGGAGCGCGAGCGCCTGCGCCAGGAGGGACGGTCGGCGGTGATGGACGGCGCCGTGGCCGGCTATCGGGAGTTTCCGGAATTCTTCCAGAAGGAGTACCTGCCGCACGCCCGCGCCACGCTGGCGGCCTCGGACCTGCCCAACGGCCGCGCCTACTACCAGCAGCAGATCCGGCAGTACACCACGCTCGACCTCTCGCCCGAGGAGATCCACCAGATCGGCCTCTCCGAGGTCGACCGCATCTCCAAGGAGATGGACGCCGTGATGCGGCAGGCGGGCTTCCAGGGGGACCGCGCCGCCTTCCTCAAATTCCTGCGCACCGATCCCCAGTTCTACCCCAAGACGCCGCGCGAGCTGCTGGAGAGGGCCTCGTTCATCGCCAAGAAGATCGACGGCAAGCTTCCCTCCGAGTTCGGAAAGCTGCCGCGCCTGCCCTACACCGTCAAGCCGGTGCCGGACGACATCGCTCCCAAGTACACCTCGGGGCGCTACGTCGAGGCCCCCCAGGGGAGCACGCAGGCGGGGATCTTCTGGGTCAACACCTACCAGTTGGAGAGCCGGCCGTTCTACAACCTGACGGCGCTCGCCCTCCACGAGTCCGTGCCGGGGCACCACCTCCAGATCTCCCTCAACCATGAGCTGAGCGA
>QHVW01000367.1 GCA_003223675.1 Acidobacteriota bacterium | reverse complement strand
GAGAGAGCCAGCCAAGGCCATACGGGCCAAGTCCATGTGAGGAGGACGATGAGGAGCTTGATGGCGAAACCGACAGCGATGACCGTCAGTAGGCAGCCGATCCCTGCTTTGGGATTCCCTTTGTTACTGGTCATGTCGATCCTCCTCTGAAGGATCTATCCTCTTGAAAGGACGGACTAGCTTCCAAAGTCCCCGGGCAGGGGCACCCTGCAAAAAGTAGTGAGTCGCCCGGTAACGTTCTCTCCGCGAGCTACTGCCCTGCCCCGTTGCTCCGCTCCCGCACCTCCTCCGAGGTGAGCCCGTAGAGCGGCGGCGTGGGGACGTTCAGAAGCCCAAGCATGAGGTAGATCTGCCCGCGGTGGTGGATCTCATGCTCGGCCATCGAGCGCAGCCATTTCCAGACCTGGATCTTGGCGCCTCCGGGGGTCTCGCAGCGGCGCTCGAGATCCTCGGGGGTGAGGCCGCGGAAGATCTCCATCGACTCCTCGTGCATGCGGTCGAAGTAGGCCAGCACCGCGTCGTACCCCGCGGCCAGCTCCGGGCCGTGGCCGGGGTAGCGGCTGGGCCGGCATCGCGCGTTCTCGGCGAACATCCAGCGCTCGATGGCGCCCAGGTGGCGGATGAGGTCGCCGAAGGTGAAGGCCCCCGGCTTATAGGTCCACTCCAGGCGCTCGGGCGGGACGCAGAGGACGACGCGGCGCGTCCGCTCGCGCACGCGCTCGAAGTATTGAAGGTCGAAAAGCGGTAGGACCGGCTCGACGCGCTGAATCTCCATGGCAGTCCGAGTGTACCTCCTGTCCCGCAAGACGCGTTTCTCGCACCCTTCGTTTATGGAGCAAGAGTTAAATCTCGAAAAGGAGGTGCGTGTGAGAAAGTTTGTGGGGAAGATCCTCGTAGGGTCCCTCTCCGCCCTGATCCTGGTGGCGGCCGTGGCACCGGTCCAGGCCCAGTTGCCGGCCTCGCCCCGTCGCTTCGTCGACTTCCTGGACGTGCGGTGCTACCAGATCACCAACCAGCCGGCGCTCAACCTGGGGTTGCGCCTGGACCATCTGAATCCGGTGCTCACCGGGATGGGGTTGCCGTTCGAGCAGGTCACGCTGGGGACCCCGCAGCAGCTCTGTGTGCCGGTGCAGAAGGAGGCCAACGTGCCGCCGTCGGACACCCTCCCGTTCATCCGCTTCGTCGACTGGAAGTGCTACGGCATCTCGGGGGCTCCGATCAACGTGCCGCTGACCCTGACGCAGCTCAATCCGGTGATGTCCGGCCTGTTCGGGCCGACGGTCTCGGTGACGCTCCGGGAGCCGCAACTGCTCTGTCTGCCGGTAGTGAAGAACAACGTCAATCCTCCCGCCAACGTCCTGCAGCTCGTGCAGGAGCTCGACGTCAAGTGTTATCGGGCCGAAAACACCAGCACCGTCACCCATACGATCAAGCTGACCCATCTCAATCCTGTGCTCGCGGGGATCGCGCCGGAGATCTCGACGGTCGGCGGGCCGCAGCAGCTCTGCGTGCCGGTGAAGAAGAACCAGAGGACACCCCCGTCGACCATCCTCCCCTTCGTCCAGTTCGCCGACGTGCTCTGTTACCGGGCGAGCGGCGCGCCGCTGGGCCAGAACCTGTCGCTGCGTCACATCAATCCGCTGCTGACGACGCTGCCCGTGGAAAACGTCTTCATCGGAGGCGCCTTGAATCTGTGCGTGCCGGTGGCCAAGAACGGCGTCTTCCCGCCGGGCGCTCCGTAGAGGGCTGAGCCGGGAGGAGGAGGGCGGGGGCTACCCCGCCGCCTTCTCCTCCCAGATCCTCGCCAGGTGGACGATCACCTCGACCGCCTTCTCCATGTCCTGCACCGAGACCCATTCGAAGCGGGAGTGGAAATTCTGCTCGCCGGCGAAGATGTTGGGCGTGGGCAGCCCCATGAAGCTGAGCTTGGAGCCGTCGGTGCCGCCGCGGATGGGGCGCTCGCGGGTCTCCAGGCCGGCGCGGCGGATGGCCTCGCGGGCGTTCTCCACCACGTCGGGATGATGGTCGAGCACCTCGCGCATGTTGCGGTAGCTCTCCTCGATCTTGACCTCCATCGACGCGCCCGGCCAGGCGGCGGCCGTCTCGCGGGCGAGCTTCTCCAGGAAGCCCTCCTTCTCCTGGAGCCCCGGCCGCGTGAAGTCGCGGATCAGCAGCTTGACCGAGGTGCGGTCCACGCTCGCGTTGACCACGTAGGGGTGGACGAACCCCTCGTAGCCCTCGGTGGTCTCCGGCGACAGCCGGTCCTTGGGCAGGCGGGAGATGAAGTCGGCGGCGACCTTGATCGAATTGATCATTTTCCACTTGGCGAAGCCCGGGTGGGTGTTGAAGCCCACGAAGGTGATCGTCATGGCGTCGGCCGAAAAGGTTTCCATCTCGATCTCGCCGCGCGCGCCGCCGTCCATGGTATAGGCGTAATGGGCGCCGAACTTCGCCACGTCGAAGTACTTGGTGCCGGCGCCCACCTCCTCGTCGGGGGTGAAGCCGACGCGGATGGCTCCGTGGGGGATCTCCGGGTGATTCACCAGGTATTCGGCCGCGGTCATGATCTCGGCCACGCCGCTCTTGTTGTCGGCGCCGAGCAGGGTGGTGCCCGAGGCGGTGATGATGTCGTCGCCGATCCGCTCGCGCAGATAGGGGACGTCGGCGACGCGGATCACCGCGGTGGGATCGTCCGGCAGCACGAGGTCCTGCCCCTGGTAGCCCTGATGGACGATCGGCTTGACGCCGGCGCCGCTCATCTCCGGAGAGGTGTCGACGTGGGCGATGAAGCCGATCACCGGCACGTCCTTCTTTTGCGTGGTGGCCGGGACGGTCGCCATCACGTAGCCGTGCTCGTCGATGGCGGCGTCGGCGAGGCCGATCGACTTGAGCTCGTCGACCAGGTGGTTCAGCAGGTCGAGCTGCTTGGCCGTGCTGGGGTAGGTCTGCGAGGTCTCGCTCGACTGGGTGTCGAATTTGACGTAGCGCAGGAAGCGCTCGACGACGGAGAAGTGGATGGTGGAATCGGGCATGGGCCGATGGTATCGGAGGCGGGGCCCGGAGCCAAGGCCCTCATCACCCCGGCCCTCTTCTCCCATCCCTCCACCCACCCTTCCGGGGAGAAGAGGGAGAGAGCTCGCCGAAGAGTGTCTTAAAGCCCCTCTCTCCCCGGCCAGGGTGGGTGGAGGGCCGGGAGAGAGGGGTTGGGGAGTGAGGGGCGCTCCTCAGAACGTCTTGAGGAGCTCCATCAGGTCCCGCTTCTGATCGTCGGAGAGCTGGGTGCCGTAGAGGTGTCCCGCGTTGGAGTTGCCCGTCACGCTGGTGTCGAGCAGGAAGCCCACGGCCTGGGCCTGGGGGCCGTCGTGGACGAAGCCGAGGTTGTCGAAGTCGTAGACGTTGTACCCCTTGTAGAACTTCTTCGGCCGCTTCTCCACCGGCTGCAGCAGGTCCCAGAGGGTCGGCACCGAGCCGTTGTGCAGATAGGGCGCGCGCGCCCAGGCGCCGTCGATCGGCAGGTTGGCGTAGCCCTGGGTCTTGCGGTAGGCGTCGAAGAGGAACGGCGCCTCGCGGATGGAGTGGAGGTTGTCCACCAGCCCTTGAGTGAAGGAGTCGAGCCGGTAACGGTCGGTGCCGATGGTGCCGACCTCGGTGACCTCCCCCACCTTGCCGGTGCCGAATTCATGGCAGGCGGCGCACTGGCTCTCGTAGATCGCCCAGCCGCGCTGCGCCTTCGCCGGGTCGATCGGATTGGGGTACTTCGGCGGCGGCAGCCCGCGGACGAAGTCGGTGACCCGGTTGAAGTTGGGGATGATCACCGAGTCGGGCGTGGCGCCGATCGCCATGGCGGCGGCGAAGTTCCGCTCCTTGATCTCGTTGTTGTTGCCGTCCCAGTGGAGGTACAGGCCCTCGCGCGCGCGCTGGTTCCAGATCACCGGCAGGTCCACGGTGCCGATGGTGTGGTCGTCCGCCATGTGGAAGACGGTGATCTTGGTGGGGTTGAAGGTGTCGGTGCGGCCGCGCCCCTGCGGCGGCCGGGAGGTCTGCCAGGAGTAGCCGACCTGCTGCTGGGCGAGGCCGCTCTTGGCGAAGGGGATGATGATCTGGCGGTAGACCTGGCTCTCCAGCCAGCCGAGCTGGTGGTGCTTGGCGATCTGCGCCATCACGTTGTCGGCGGTGAACCGCGGATCGCTGGAGCACTTGTAGAGGAACCACTGGAACGACTCGAGGTCGAGCTCGTGGGCCGAGCCGCCCAGGATGAGCTGCTGGGCGCCCGTCTCGGAGGTCCGCACGCTGCCGGTGTGGCAGAGTGCGCAGTTGGGCTCGACGGCGGGATAGCCGATGTGCCGCTGGGAGAAGCCGACCGGCACGGTGTGCCCGGGCTCGTAGAGGATGCCGAAGGAGGCCCAGCCGTTCTTGCCGGGGAGCATCTCCGGGCAGATGTCGGGCATCACCTCGAACAGATAGGTGGGGATGCGGTTGGCCATGCTGAGGCCGATCGCGCCGTACTTGAACTGCTCCGCGGGATCCTTGAAGACCTCGTCGGGCTCCGCGCGCAACAGATAGGTGTAGAGGATCCAGCCGACGCCGCCGAGCAGGATGACGACGATCACCGTCGCCACCGCCACCGCCGGCTTGCGCAGGGCCGCCGCCACGGCCGCCCCCCAGCCGCGGACGACCCGCGAGAGGTTGGCCCAGCTCAGGCGGTAGGGCTCGGGGAGGCCGCGCTGGAGGAACAGGAAGAGGGCCACCGCGAACAGCCCCTGGACGAAGCCGATCCGCGCCGGCCAGCCGCTGAGGCTCCAGCGGTGGACGGCGAGCAGCCAGAACAGGCAGCTCACCACCCGGGAGATCACCGCCAGCCAGGCATAGGTGTGGTAGCGCAGCGGCTCCCGCGAGGCGGGAATGGTGAACAGCGCGATCTGGATCAGCAGCAACCCGGCGTTGCCCAGCCAGAGATAGGTGTAGACCACCGTCGAGGCGCCGAGCCAGGCCGCCAGCGACGAGGGGACGGCCAGCGCCCAGAGGGCGAACACCAGGCTGAGGGCGATGGAGATCCACAGCACCCACTGGAAGCGGCGCAGGTCGACCGGGCTGGCGGCGGGCGGATCGACGACCGCCGGCTCCGCCGGGCCCCCCTTGCGGTAGCCGAGCCAGAGCAGGACGAGGAAGAGGATCGCGAACACCCCGTCCATGATGAAGAAATTGTGGATCGGGCCGGGGAGATGCCAGCGCGGGTTCTGCAAGATCCAGAAGAGACAGGCGAGGGCGCGCCCCAGCACCGAGAGCCAGGCGAAGAGCTTGTAGCGCAGCGGATCGGCGGCGGCCGGGATGTAGAACGTCGTGGCCATGGCGAGCACCACGCCGGCCAGCGCCAGCCAGACGTAGGAGATCGCCGTCGCGCCCGGCCCCAGGGTGGCCTCCAGGACGTCGGGGACGAAGATCGACGGGATGATGAAGGTCGCCAGGTTGGCGATCACGCCCACCCAGGTCAGCCAGCGGAACCAACGGAGATAGCCGTTCACGGTCATCCTCCTTTTCGGATCACTGCGTCTTCTCGAGGTGCTCGAGGATCAGTGGATAGGTGTCCCGCGCGGCGTGCTGGCCGAAGATGCAGTCGATGTGGCCGTAGTCGGGAATCACGAAACGGTCGTAGAGCGCGGCGCCGTTGCGCTGGCTGAGCAGGTCGAGTGTCTTCTGCGTGCTCTCCGGCAGATAGCAGCGGTTCTCGGCCCCGTGAATGAAGCGCATGGGGATGGCCAGACGGTCCAGGTGCGGCATGTAGACGTCCTTGCCGTCGTGGTCGACCACCTCCTTCTCGCGCACCATCAGGGCGAGGTGCTCGAAGGTCGCCATGTTGCTGATCCCGAACAGCTCGTGCAGGTTGTCGTGGATGTGCTGGCCGAGCTGCTCGTGCTGGTAGAGCAGGGCGTACATGAAGGTGATGCGGTGGCACACCGGGCTGGTGCAGTGCTGGTCGCGGGGGACGGGGGGCAGCCGCAGCACCTCGTCGTAGATGCGGCTCTTCCAGTCCGCGTGGGAGTCGACGTAGGCGGTGAGCGACTTGATCCCCAGGGCGTCCATCAGGTTGGGCAGGTGGAGGCCGGTCTTGATCTCGGTGGCGAGCGGCGTGATCAGGTTGGTGGCGATCTGCGAGCAGACCAGCGAGCGCACCCCCTGCATGCCGGCCAGGAGCGCCATGAAGAAGGTGTTGGCGCCGTAGCAGTGCACCACCGCCTGGATGGTCTCGGCGCCGGTGAGCCGCCGCACCTCGGCCACGGCCTCGGGGTGGTCGATGGTGGCGATCTGGTCGCCGTTCGACTGCTGCTGGCTGGCGGGCAGCTCGATGCTCACCCGGAAGTCGAACAGCCAGACGTCGTATTGGTTGGCGTAGAGGACCTCCAGCAGGTTGGTCTCCGGCAGGTCGGTCGAGAAGATGCCGCTGGAGACGCCGGCGCCGTGGACGAGGAGGACCGGCCCGCGGGTCCCCCCCTGGTAGCGGATCAGCCGCAGCTCGACGCCGTCGCTGGTGCGGAAGTAGTGGATCTCGGGCGCGCCCACCCGCAGCGGCCGTTTCTGGCGGGGTGGCGCGTCGGGATTGAAATAGGTCTCCGGCACCAGGATGCCGCCGTAGGCGTGGAACAGCACGCCGGCGAAGAACATCCCGAAGCGGGCCATGCCGGCGATCTCGGCTTCCACATTGGGCGCGTTGGTGACCTTCATCGTGGTCATCTGGTGCATGAAGTCGAGGGGCTCGATGTGGAGGATCCCCTTGCCCACCACCTCGCCCTTGTCGTCCACGCCGGCGTAGACGGTCACGTAGAGGGTGGTGGTCTGCGGCCAGAGCTGGAGCAGCGAGCTGTCGTCCACCTTCTTGAAGCCGGCGAAGAAGTAGGTCTTCCCCTCCTGCGAGCTCAAGCTCATGCGGTAGATCATGTTGCGGACTTCCACCCCTCCGGGGTTCTCCACGAAGAGGTTGAACGTCCCTTCGGCCACGTTCATGGGGGCGGCCGAGAGGGCGGGGGCCGTCACCGTGCCGGTGATGCCGGCTACGTGCTCGGGCTGCGTGATCAGGGCGTCGAGGTCGTCGGTGGCGATGGTGAGGGTAAACTGCATGGGCGAGCCCGACTGCCGCCCCTGCTCTTCCGCCTTCTGGTAGTCGTCCTTCACCTGGGTGGAGAAATAACCCTTCATCGTCTCGGTGAACTGGAGCCCCAGCTTGGCGGCCGTAGCAGAATCGCTCATGTCCTCTCCTCTGCCGGTTGAGCCATGCCTGATACGTCCGCTTCCGTACGACTTCCAGGCAAACCTGGTCCCGGCGACGCGGCGACTTTTTGTCGCTTGATTTAAGTGGAACCTATCAAATCTGTAGGCGATTGTACAGGAGGAGGGGGCAGTGGAACCCGCTAGGGGAGCTTTCCTACGCAAGGCTGCCGAGTCATCTTGACGACGTCTCCAGGAGGCATCATGATGTCTGCATGAGGACGACCCTGACTCTGGACGATGACATCGCGCGGCAGTTGCAAGAGAAGTCCCGCCGTTCCGGTGCGAGCTTCAAAGAGGTCGTCAACGAGACCCTGCGGAAGGGGCTGGGACGGGGTGAGAAGCCGGGCGCCAAGCTTCCCAGATTCGAGGTGAAGGCCAGGCCCCGGGGATTTCGCAGCGGTGTGGACGTGCTCCGGCTGAACCAGCTCAACGACGAGCTCGAGATGGAAGATTTCCAACGGAAATTGGCGGGCGGAATGGC
>QHVW01000260.1 GCA_003223675.1 Acidobacteriota bacterium | reverse complement strand
GGAGGTGCTGTCGGATTTCCAGGTGACCATCCCGGAGCTGGGCACCATCCGCGCCGAGCACGTCCCGTACGTGGTGCTCACCTCCAACCGCACCCGCGAGATCGGCGACGCCCTGCGCCGGCGTTGCCTCTATCTGTATATCGAGCACCCCACGCTGGAGAAGGAGGTGCGCATCCTGCGGGCGCGGGTGCCGCAGGCGGGCGAGCGGCTTTCGAATGAGATCGCCCGCTTCATGGCCGCGCTGCGCCGGCGCCGTCTGAGCAAGGCCCCGGGGGTGGCGGAGACGATCGACTGGGCGCAGGCGCTGCTGCGGCTGCACCAGGAGCATCTGGATCGCGAGACGGTCGAGGCCACCCTGGGCTGCGTGCTCAAGGATCATCACGATCTGCGCGAGCTGAGCGGCGGTGATCTGGAAGCGGTGCTGGCGGAGGCGACGGCGGGATGAGCGATCTCGTCCTCCATCTCGCCCGTTTCGCCAGCGCCCTGCGAGGACGTGGGGTACGGTTGAGCCTGAGCGACGAGGCGGACGGCCTGGCGGCGTTGACTCTGATCGATCTGGGCGACCGCGACGAGGTGCGGCGGGCGCTGCGGACGGCGCTCAAGATCCGGCCGCGCGACGTGGCCGTGTTCGAGGAGCTGTTCGCGGCGCTGTGGAGCGCGCAGGAGATGGGCTCGTCGAATCCGCCCGTCCAGGCTCCCCGGATCGCCAATCCGGCCCGTCCACGGGCAGGAGGCCGTCTGCCCGGGCGGGACGGCGAGCCGCGGTCCGAATCCGCCGTGGCCGCTGGAGAGGAGCCGGGGTACAGCCCGGAAGCGGTGCTGCGCCGCAAATCGTTCGAGGATCTCTCGCCGGCCGATCTGGCGGCCATGGAGCGCCTCCTGGGGCGTCTGGCCCTGCGGCTCGCCACCCGTCCCAGCCGCCGGCGGGTGCCGGTGCGGGGGCGCGGCGAGGCCGATCTCCGGCGCAGCTTCCGGCGGGCGATCGCCCACGGCGGCGAGTTTCTCTCCCTGGCCCGGCGGGCGCGGCCGATCGAGCGGCCCCGGCTGGTGGTACTGTGCGACACCAGCGGCTCCATGGACCCGCACACCCGCTTCCTGCTCACCTTCGTGCTGGCCCTGAAGCAGGTGGCGCGCCGCAGTGAGATCTTCGTCTTCAACACGACCCTGGTGCGGCTCACACAGTGGATGCGCCAGGGGCGGATCGATCTGACTCTGGAGCGCTTGGCGTCCCAGGTGCCGGACTGGTCGGGCGGCACCAAGATTGGAGAGTGTCTGGCCGAATTCGTGGATCACTATCTCGACGAGCTGGTCGACGGATCGACGGTAGTGATCATCCTGAGCGACGGTCTGGACCGCGGCGACGTGGGCCCCCTGGCTGGAGCGATGCGGGCCATCCGGTCGCGCGCCCGGCGGGTGCTCTGGCTCAACCCGTTGGCCGGGGACGCGCGCTACGAGCCTACGGCCCGGGCCATGGCGGCGGCGGTCCCCTATATCGACCGCCTCCTGCCGGCCCACAATCTGGAGTCGCTGGAGCGGCTCGTTCCTCTGCTTGCGGCGTGACGGGAGACAAGAATGGGCATGGAGATCAGCAAGAGCTTCGTGGTGAAGGCCCCCAGGGCGGCGGTGTGGGATTTCCTCACCGATCCCTACCAGGTGGCGAAGTGCCTGCCGGGCGCCGCCGTCACCGAGAAGGTGGACGACCGGACCTACGCCGGAACGATGACCGTGAAGGTCGGGCCGGTCACCGCCAGCTACCGCGGGAAGCTGCGCTTCGAGCGGTTGGACGAGGCGGCGGGGGAGGCGGAGCTCGCCGCTTCGGGCCAGGAGACGCGGGGCAAGGGGGGCGCCGACATGCGGATGAAGAGCCGCGTGATCGAAACGGGGCCGGCGGAGACCGAGGTGACGGTGATTTCCGACGTCAACGTCATGGGCGTGCTGGCGCAGTTCGGCCGCGGCATGATCCAGGACGTCAGCGATCAGCTCTTCGGGAAGTTTAGCGAAGCCATGCGCCGCGAGCTCGAATCGCCGGCCGCGGCGCCCGCGCCTGTCCCCGCGGCTCCGCCGGTCGCCGAGGCTCCGCCGGCTCCGGCTCCCACGGTATCGGCCGCGCCGGTCGCCGCCGCTCCACCCTCGCCACCGCCTCCGGCACCGCCGCCGGCTGCTGAAAACGTCCTGGACGTCGGCGCCCTGGGCGCCGCCGCGGCGGGCCGGGCGGCCGGCCGCACCGTCCGCCGTCCGGTCTTCTGGATCGTAGTGATCGTCCTCGCGCTGCTTCTCTATTGGCTCTTCTTCCGCCAGTAGAGCGCGGGCGCGCGTGGAAAAGGAGAGATCGATGATCCCCGCATCATTTGACTACCACTCACCCCAATCTCTGGAGGAGGCGTTGAGCCTCCTCCAGAGCCACCGCGACGACGTCAATGTCCTCTCG
>QHVW01000366.1 GCA_003223675.1 Acidobacteriota bacterium | reverse complement strand
CGAGCAGGATGGCCGCGTCCGTGACCGTGCGCGCGATGGGGCCGGCGGTGTCCTGGTCCGCGGTGATCGGCAGGATGCCGTGCCGGCTGACTAGCCCCACGGTCGGCTTGATGCCCACCACGCCGTTGGAGCTCGCCGGGCTGAGGATGGAGCCGGAGGTCTCCGTGCCCACCGCGACTGATACGAGATTCGCGTTGACGGCGATGCCGGGCCCCGAGCTGGAGCCGCCCGTCTGGAGCACCGGCCGGCCGTCGCCGCCCGGCATCGGGCGCGGATCATAGGGATTGAGCCCGAAGCCGCCGAGCGAGCTGTAGCCGGTCGGCATGCCGGTCCCGAAGAAGTTGGCGAACTCGGTGAGGGTCCCCTTGCCCAGCAGGACCGCGCCGGCCGCCCGCAGCTTGCAGACGATGAAGGCGTCCCCGGACGGCATGGACCCCGCGAGCGCCACCGAGCCCGCGGTCGTCGGCATGCCCGCCACGTCGATGTTGTCCTTGAGCAGGACGGGGATGCCATAGAGCGGCCCGCGCGCCTTCCCCTTCCCGCGCGCCGCGTCGAGCCGCCGCGCCTCCTCCTCGGCCTTCGGATTCACGTACAGGAACGCGTTCACGGCCGGCCCCGTCTTGTCGTAGGCGTCGATCCGCGCCCTATACAGGCGCACCAGCCGCTCGGCCGTGAGTCGCTTCGCGTCCATGGCCAGTTGGAGCTCGGGGATGGTGGCCTCGACGAGCTGGAGCTTTGTCATGGTTTTGCCGTGCGCCGCCGCGAGGGCCGCGAGCCCCAACAGGATGAGCCAGGATTTTTTCATGATCGCCTCGGTCAGGGGCTGCATTTCGGGAGAGAGTACCGCAAGCCTCGCATCCGTGCTCGATTCTTGCTCGTCCCTCCGTGCTACCATGGAGGCGCGAGGAGTTGCGATAGACGGACTTTTGTGCTCTGATAGAGAGATCCGTCGGGAAGGTCGGCACGCATGAACGCCATTCCGCTCGAACACGAGATCGAGTACCCCACCTCCGACGGCCAACCCATGGCCGAGACGCCGGAGCACCAGCAGGTGATGATCGACCTCATTCTAGGTCTGCGGAGCCGCTACGCCGGGGTGCCGGGCGCATGGGTGGCGGGCAACTTCTTCTTCTGCTACGAGGAGGGCAATCCGAACGCGCATGTGGCTCCGGACGTCATGCTCGCCGAGGGGCTCGTGCCTCGGGAGCGGCGGCCCAACTACCTGCTCTGGCAGGAGAAGCCTCCCAGCCTGGTGGTGGAGGTGACGTCCCGCTCGACTCGCCAGGAGGACACGGGCAAGAAGAAGCATCTCTACGAACGGGTCGGCACCGCGGAGTACGTGCTCTTCGATCCCTTCGGGGAGTACCTGCGGCCGCGGCTTCAGGGGAACCGGCTCGAACGCGGGCGGTTTCAGCCCATCTCCCTGGAAGCGGACGGCTCGCTACGCAGCCGGACCACGGGCCTGACGTTCCGTCCCGAGGGCCTGCGTCTGCGGCTGGTGGACACCGCCACCGGGAAGCCAATCCTTTGGCACGAAGAGACGGAAGCGGCGCAACAGGCCGCCGAGGCCAAGGTCGCTGAGAAAGAGGCTGCGCAGCGGATTGCCGAGGAGCGCATCCGGGCTCTGGAAGAGGAGCTGGCCCGCCTTCGGAAGGCGTAGCCAACAGTGCCTCAGGGCACCCGCCCCTCCAGGATGGCGCAGAGCTTGGCGGCGTCGATATTGCCGCCCGAGACCACGCAGACCACCTTGCGCGCTCCCGGGACCCCCGCCAGCGCCGCGGCAACGGGCGTGGCTCCGGCCCCCTCGGCGATCACGCGGTGGCGCTCGGCGAGCAGCCGGACGGCGGCGGCCACCTCTTCGAGCGGGACGACGCGTGCGCCGGCGAGCAGCGAGCTGGCGAGGGGCCACATCTCGGGCAGGAGACTCTTGCCGCCGATGCCGTCGACGAAGCTCGGCTTGTAATCCACAGTCTGGGGTGAGCCGGCGGCGAGGGAGGCGGCGAGCGGCGCGGCGGTCGTCACCTCGCAGCCGAACACCCGGGCCTCCGGGCGCAACGCGGCCAGCGCCGCGGCGATCCCGCAGGAGAGCCCGCCGCCGCCGAAGGGGACGAGGACGGTGTCCACGTCCGGCAGATCCTCGAGGATCTCCAGGGCGACCGTGCCGTTGCCCGCCATCACATTCCGGTCGGCCACCGGATGGATGAAGAGGCCGCCGAGCCCCGGGAAGGAGTGCTCCTGGATCACCTGCCACCAGCGCTCGAAGGGCACCTTCACGATCTTGCCGCCCAGGCGCTCGATGGCGGCCAGCTTGGTGGCGGGCGCATGGTCGGGCACCACGACCGTGGCCGGCACCCCGAGCTCGCGGGCGCTCCACGCCACCCCCTGCGCCATGTTGCCGGCGCTGGCCGTATAGACCCCATCCCGCACCCCTGCCGGTCCGGCGAGCTTCATGGCGTTGGCGGCTCCGCGCAGCTTGAACGAGCCGATGGGCTGCAGGTTCTCCAGCTTGAGCCAGACCTCCCCGGGAGCGCCGTCGGCGTTCAGCCGGATCAGGGGGGTGCGTACAGTGACCCCGGCCAGGCGCTCTCGCGCGGCCCGGATCTCGTCGAGGGTGGGGGCGGTTAGGGGTTGCATTCGGGAGAGAGTACCGCAACCGGGAGATGCGTGGAGGGACAGACAAGCTGAGCGGAATCCTGATCCGCCCTACTTCCGCCACTAGATGTCGTTTACGGCATCAGTGGTAACACAACGTCTTGCGCTCGCTTGCAATCTATGTTATCCTACGCCCATTCGGGCTTTGGGCCTCTGAGGGGGTCTACAGGCTTGATGTACTCCGATCTAATCTTGAGGGTGAAGGTCTCTGCTGATGCCAAGTGCAGCCGAAAGACTAGAGCCGAAGCTGGAAGCGGTGCTTTGCCGTTTGTGCGAGCGCCTTGGCGAGCTTTCGGTGACTCAGGCGGTCAAGATTCCGTACCTGGTGGATCTCGTGGCAAACCACATTCTGGGTGAGCCTATTACTGAGGGCACTCACCAGACGTGGAAGATGGGTGTCGTGACGCGAGAAGTCTGGTTCTATGCTCAACAGGGCGGTCACATCCATGACCCTTTCATCATTAAGGGCTCGAATCAGCATCCGGGAGGGAAGAGGATCTACTTGGGCGGCGAGCCGGACGTGGAGCTGACCCCGGAGCAATTGGAAATCATTGACGTAGTGGCCGACATTTGGGGCGGGTACGACGCCAAGCGCTTAGGTCGGTTCACTAAGGCGCTCAACACTCATCTCGATAGCGATATTTGGGGTGCTAACCAGCCAGCATCGATTGATGAAGACGCCTTTGCCCGCTTAGCGGCGGGTTGGGAGGCATTCAATCGACGTCTCCCCAGTCTGGATTTCGCCGATCGACGGCACTGGGGCGAGCCCATTGAAGATCCCGCTGAGTATCTAGAACGCGAGCTCGGTGCCTAGACCAGTAATCCCCTTTCGGGCAACGTGGCTGGATCAACGGTTCAAGGCGAGCCTTAACACCCTTCCGCCCGGCAAAAAAGCTGAATGTACGCAGCGGTTGGTCGAGCTACTGGAGGCGCTAAAAGAGTGCCGGCATCCGATCAACTGTCCGTCTTTGCGTGAGTGGAGGCCTTCCGCTTACCACGTAGCAGGCTACAGGCCTCCTTGCCGACTTGTAGAGTACCGGCTACCTGTTGAGGGCTTTCGGGTCATAGCGTGTTTTTTCGACAACAAACCCGAAATCATCTTGGCGGCGGCCACTCTCACGCATGACCACGCCGAATTGAAGAGACTCCTTCGCGAACATTCGCGCAGGCTAAGCTCATCCTAGTCCTCGTATACGAGGGCGGGAGGCAGGCTGTCTGCCTTCTTCTACCCTCTCTCCGAGCCGAGCCGCTTGAAGACAGCGCCGGTCTCCGCGGCCAGAGCAGCCACGAGATCACCGGCCGAGCCCAGCGCGGCCAGCGGGGCCGACTGGCCGCCGTAGAAGGGGAGGAGGTCGGTGCGGCCGGCGCGGGCCGCGGCGTAGCGGAGCTCGCGGGTGGCCTCGTTCTGGAGCGGATAGGGGAGGGTCTCGGCGGGCGGTTGGGCCAGATCTTCGGTGGCGCGGTTGGCGAGCATCCGCGCCAGCCGTCCGGTGTAGGCCCGGGTCAGCGTGGTGCGCCGCGCGCGGGCGCGGGCGGCCAGGGCGGCGCGATGGAGGTCGCTGGCGCCGGACTCCCGGCACATCAGGAAGGCGGTGCCGATCTGCGCCGCCGAGGCACCCAGGGCCAGCGCCGCCGCCACGCCGCGGCCGTCGGCGATCCCTCCGGCGGCCAGGACGGGGACCCGCACGGCGCTCACCACCTGGGGGACGAGCGACAGCGTGCCGGTGAGCGACTTTTCGGCCGGCCGCAGGAAGCTGCCGCGGTGACCCCCGGCCTCGAATCCGGAGGCGCACACGAGGTCGACGCCGCCCGCCTCCAGGGCTTCCGCCTCGTCGACCGTGGTGGCGACGCCGATCATCGCGATCCCCCGCCGGCGCGCCTCCGCCGCCATGGGCTCGGGCAGCAGGCCGAAGACGAAGCTGAAGACGGCGGGCTGTACCTCCAGCACGGCCTCGAATTGACGCTCGAAATCCTGGACGGTGGGCGCGGGGGGCTCCAGGAGAGGCGGCAGGCCGAGCTCCTCCCGGTACGGCTGGAGCCGCGCCAGGGCCCGGGAGGGCTCGGAGCTCTCGCCGTCCTCCCGCTCGCGGGGGATCCAGAGGTTGAGGGCGAACGGCCGGTCGGTCCGGCGCCGGATGTCGGCCGCGGCGTCCAGGATCGCGGCGGGCTCCAGGTGGTAGCAGCCGAGCGATCCCAGCCCGCCCGCGTTGGAGACCGCCGCCACCAGCTCGGGGGGCGACGCGCCGCCGCCCATCGGCCCCTGGACGATGGGGTAGCGGCAGCCGAAGCGCTCGGTGAGGGGGGTTGAGGTCCACATGGGGTCAGGGCTTTGTTGGATTTGGGACATATGGTATTTTTATTATCGCTAGAATAAAACCTGGGTCGAGGATACGTCTCGCCGCGAGGAGAGCCCAGCATGCCCGATCCCGTCGTCGTCGTCGATCCCGATCCGCAGTGGGGCGAAGCCTTCGCGTCTCTTCGGGAACGGCTCTCCCCCGCCTTGGCGGGCCTGCCGGCCCGCATCGAGCACGTGGGCAGCACGGCGGTGCCGAACCTCGCGGCGAAACCGATCATCGACATCGACGTGGTGGTCCCGTCCGCGGCCGAGGTCCCGGCCGCGATCGCGCGGCTGGAGTCTATCGGCTACGTCCACCAGGGGGACCTGGGCATCCCGGGGCGCGAGGCGTTCCAGAGCCCGCCGGAGCTGCCCAGGCACCACCTCTATCTCTGTGCCGCGGCGAGCCGGGAGTATGAGCGCCACGTCCGTTTCCGGGACTTCCTCCGCCGCCACCCCGCCGCGGCGCAGGCCTACTCGGATCTCAAGCGCGAGGCGGCGCGGCGGTTCCGGGACGACCGGCAGGCCTACGGCGATGCCAAGAGCGCTTTCATCGAGGACGTGCTGGCGCGCGCGGACCGGGAGGCGGAGGGCGCGCCATGATGATCGAGCTGATCGAACGCCTGCGGGCCGCCCGCCTGAACGAGGAGCCCTATGGCTGGGCGCTCGTGCAAGGCCTCTTCTCCGAGCGGGACCGCGAGGAGCTCTCGGCGCATTTCCCCACGCAGGGCTTCACCCGGACGCGGCGGGACCAGGGGACCGACAAGCGGTATGAGATGGCGGCGCGCCCTCTCCACCGCTCCGGCGGCGCCGGCTCTCCCCGGGAGGACCTGGCGCCGGTCTGGCGGCGCCTCCTGGACGAGCTGTGCTCGCCGGCCTACCGCCAAGCGCTCTCGGCGCTGACCGGCGTCGGCCTGGAGGGGCATCTGATGGAGATCGGGTGCTTCCGCTACGGCCCGGGCTGCTACATCTCGGCCCATCCCGACAAGCCGCAGAAGTCGGTCGGGCACGTGCTCTACTTCAACCGCACCTGGAAGCCGGAGTGGGGCGGCGCGTTCCGGGTGCTCGGCAGCGACGACGAGAGCGCGGTGGCGGCGGAGATCTGGCCCTACGCCGGGGATTCCGTGGTGCTGGTGCGCTCCGACGACTCGTGGCACTGCGTGACGCCGGTGACGGGCCCCGCGGAGCGCATGGCCGTGCACGTGGATTTCTGGCGTACCGATCCGGGGGAGGCCCCGGGCCGGCAGGTCTACGGGCCGCGGAGCACGTAATGGGCCAGACCACCATGATGAAGACGCATCTCTGCGAGGAAGCGCGTCATGATCTCGGGCGGCGTGCGCATGCGTCGGGCGTAGGCCTCGCGGCTCATGCCGCGGGCCGTCCACTTGTCGCGGAAGCGATCGACCTGGGCCGCCAGCAGATCTCCCGAGAGGGCGTAGTCCCCGGCGATGAGCTCGGCCGGCGCTCCGGCCCGGTCCAGGAGGATCGCCGCCAGGATGCCGGTACGGTCCTTGCCGGCGTGGCAGCCGAACACCAGGGGCGCCGGCCCGCGGCCGTCCACGGTCGCCACCGCGGCTCGCCAGGCCTCCCGCGCCGTCTCGACGATGGAGCGGTAGTAGGCCACGTAGTCGTCGCTCGTGGGGACCGGCGCGGAGATGGGATCGCCGGCATAGCCGCCGACCGGCGCCCGCAGCCATTCGATGCCCGCCGCGAGGAGGGTCCGCGGGGGCTCCGCGCGGGCGATCTCCACCTCGCTGCGCAGGTCGATGAAGGCCCGGATGCCGAGGCCGTGCCGCAGGTGCCGGGCGGTCTCGCGGTCGACGCCCGCCAGCGTGCCGCTGCGGAACCAGCGCGGGCCGGCCGCGCCGAAGAATTCCGGGCTCAGGGGCCGGAAGTTGACGAGCCCCGAGCCGTTGCCCGCGTACGATTGATCGCCTTCGTTCATAGGGCCTTATGAGCTTACAGGGAATGCGCGTGCTGATCACGGGGGGCGCCGGCTACGTGGGCTCGGCGCTGGTGCCGGCGCTGGCCCGCGAGGGCGCCGCCGTCACCGTCCTCGACCGCATGGTCTTCGGCAACTTCCTCCCCCCGCAGGAGAACGTGGAGGTGGTCGCCGGCGACGTGCGCGACCGCGCCCTGGTGAGGCGGCTGGTGCCCGGGCACGACGCGGTCATCCATCTGGCGTTCCTCTCCCTGGACAGCGACTACGAGGTCGGCGGCGCGGTGGCGCGCGAGGTCAACGAGGGGGGGCTCCTCAACGTGCTCGCGGCCTGCCGCGCCGCCGGTGTGGAGAGGCTCATCTACCCCTCCTCGTGCAGCGTCTACGGCGCGGTGCCCGGCGACCGCCTGGTGGACGAGGCCGGCGCCA
>QHVW01000259.1:3008-5654 GCA_003223675.1 Acidobacteriota bacterium | reverse complement strand
GAGCCGAACAATCCGAGCTATCACGTCAAGCTGGCGGAGATCTACCAGTCCCAGCAGCTCACCGAGAAGGCGATGAACGAGTACCGGGTGATCGCCGAGATGATGATCACCCACGGCCGCGCGCAGGACGCGGCGCAGGTCTACGAGCGGGCGCTGGACATCGACAGCAGCAATCTCTCCTTCATCAACGACGCCGTCCTCAGGCTGAAGGAGTCGGGGGCGGCGGCCGCGGCGGCGCGCTTCCTCTCGATCGCCGCCGAGCGCAATCCGCAGGCGGCGCGCATCAGCCGTCTCGCCCGTGTGGAGGAGCCCGAGCCGGCCCCGCCGCCGCCACCTCCGGTCCCAGCGTTGGCGCCGCCCCGGGCCGTCGTCCCGCCTCCCCCTCCCCCGAAGCCCGTGCCCGAGCCTCCCCCGCCGGTGGCGCGCGTCGAGGCTCCGCGGCCCGCGCCGCCGCCCCAGGCCGCGCCGCCGCCGCCGCTGCCTCCGATGGAGGAGGGCGACTTTGCGGAGATCCCCTACGGCGGCGGGATCGCGGACCAGGGCTGGGGGGACGACAGCTTCGCCGACGCCGTGCAGGCGGCCGAGGCGGCCACGGCGCTCCCCGAGGCGTCCTTCGGGCCCACGGCCCTGGAGGAGCGACAGGAGCAGGAGATCGAGCTCGACCTCGAGGAGGTGTTCGTCCTCGACATGGACGCGGACGACGATTTGTCGCCGAGCCTCGTCAAGCCGCCGCCGGACATGCTCTCGGGCACCGGCAGCCGTCTCGGCTCCGCCTGGAAGGAAGAAGACGACAAGGGTGCCGCGGCCGCGGCGCCGCCCGCGCCGGCCCTGGAAGAGGCGGAGATCGATTTCGGCGAGATCGAGATCGAGATCGAGGCCGAGGCGGAGATCGAGGCGGAGGTCGCGGCCGGGCTGCCGCCGTTCCAGGGGGTGGAGCTCCGTCCGGGCGAGCTGCCGCCCCTGGGCATGGACAGCGAATTCGCGCTGGAGCTGGAGGCGCCGGAGCTGCCGCCTCTGGAGCCGATCGCCTGGAACCCCCGCGAATCGGCGCCCCTGAAGATCGATCCCGACCTGCTGGAGCGGACGGCGGCGGAGCTGCAGCCGGAGACGCTGGCCCGCGACGAGGATCTGGTCAGCGAGGCCGAGGTGCTGGCCAAGTACGGCCTCGAGGAGAAGGCGATGGAGCGGCTGCGTGAGGCGCTGCGCATCCAGCCGCGCAACCTCGGCGCCTACGCGGTGATGATCCAGATCCATCTGGAGAAGGGGCGCCACGACCGGGTGGTCGAGCTGGCCAACGCCATGGCGCGGACGGCCGCGGAGATCCACGACGGGCAGATCTGGCCGAAGACGCGCCGGCAGCTCGCCGAGGCCGGCTATCGCATGGACGGCGACCGCGTGGTGGCCGATCCGCACGCGGCGATCCTCGAGGAGCCGCCGCCGGTCGTCGTTCCCGCGCCTGAGCCGCCGCCGCCGCCTCCGATCCAGGAGGCCACGGCTCCGGAGCCGCTGGCGGAGCCGGTGCTGGAGATGCCCGATCTGGAGGAGCTCCCGCCGCTCATCCCGCTGCCTGCCGAGCCCGAGCCCACGGCTCCGCAGCCCGCGCAGCCTCCGGTGTCGCGCAAGCGCTCGAAGGAGATCGACGATGTCCTGGCCGGCCTGTTGAGCCCGAAGCCCAAGCTTCCGGCCAAGCCGCGTCCGGCCGCGAAGGCCCCCGCGCCGCCGGCCCCCATGGAGCCGGCTCCGCCGCCTCCACCCGTGGCAGCGGCTCCGGTGGCGGCGGCTCCGGCTCCGCCGCCTCCCACGGCCCAGCCTCCCGCGCCCCCGGCCGGACCCGCGCTGTTCAATCCGCTCGAGATCGGCGCGATGATCGAGAGCGAGGACTTCGATTGGCAGCCGTCCGGAGGGGCCCCGATCCCGCCGCCGGCCGCGCCGACCGCCGGGCCGGGCCGCGTCTCGCCCAACCTGGACGACACGGGGGGCCTGAGCTGGCTCGACGAGGCGGACCAGCAGCGTAGCGCGGCGAAGAGCGCCGGCTCCGACAGCCTGTTCGACGAGGAGGACGACTTCTTCGACCTCGCCGCCGAGCTGGAGCAGGAGCTCTCGGGAGAGGAGCTCTTCCCGGCGGGCGAGGTGATGGCGCAGCCGGCCGAGCAGTCGCTGGAGGAGATCGTCGAGGGGTTCAAGAAGGGGGTCGCCGAGCACCTCTCGCCGACCGACTACGACACCCACTTCAACCTCGGCATCGCCTACCGCGAGATGGGGCTGCTGGACGAGGCGATCGGCGAGTTCCAGGTGGCCGCCAAGGACGCCGGCCATCTGGTGCTCTGCTGCTCGATGCTGGGCCTCTGCTTCCTCGACAAGGGTCTCCCCGAGCTGGCCGTCAAGTGGTACAGCCGGGGGCTCGAAGCGCCCAACCTCGCCGAGGAGGACCACCTCGGCCTCCTCTACGACCTCGGCTGCGCCTACCTGGCCGTGGACGACAAGGCCTCCGCCTACAAGGCGTTCGTGGATCTCTACGGGATCAACAACGGGTACCGGGACGTGGTGGCGCGGATCGAGGAGCTGGGGCGGTAGGTTTGACCCGAGCCTAATCCGGTGGGATAATCCCACCATGGCGATTTCGACAGCGGATGCCAAGCGGCGCGT
>QHVW01000259.1:0-2941 GCA_003223675.1 Acidobacteriota bacterium | reverse complement strand
AGGAGCGCTCCCTCGCGGCGATTGCCGCCGCCCCCCTTCGGCCCCGGATGTCCTGGGAGGCCCTGAAGGCGTTGACCCGGGAGCCATGATCCTTCTCGACACGAATGTCCTGATCTACGCCTCCACCGAAGGGTCACCCTTCCTCGAGTGGGCCCGCCAGACGATCGCCACTGGCGCCGCGGAGGGGGGAGCGGCGGTCAATGCGGTCAGTCTCGCGGAGGTCTGCGTTGGGGATACCGAGCCGGAGACCGTCGCCGACCGGCTCCGGAGCTGGGGCATCACTCTGCTGGACATTCCCACGGCCGCCGCAGAGCCCTGTGCCCTGGCCTACCTGAAGTACCGGGAGCGCCGGCGGGCGGAGTCCGGTCGTGACGCGCCCTCGCTGCCACTGCCGGACTTCTTCATCGGTGCCCATGCTCAGGTCATGGGTTGGCCTCTCGCGACAGCCGACGCGGGACGTTTCCGGACCTACTTCCCTTCGGTCGTTCTCCATACGCCCTGAGTGGCCGGGGCGCCTTGCGCCCCCCGCCCCGACCTTATACCTTTACGCGCCATGAGCAGCGTCCACGACAACCGTCTCCCTCACAACGTGCACCTCCAGTCGAAGCGGCGCGTCGACGTGCGGCGGGTCGACGAGTGCGGCACGCTGGACGAGATCTTCCGCTCCTGCCTGCCGGCCTTCGGCGGCGCCTATCTGCGGCGGGTCTATTCGCTGCTCGATCAGGCGATCGGGGCGGGGTGCCCGCTGACGCTGGCGATCGCGGGGCCGGTGACGGTCTCGGGGCAGCACCAGACCTGGCTGATCCCCCTGCTGGAGACCGGCTGGGTCGCCTACCTCAGCACCACCGACGCCGTCTGCTATCACGACGGCCATCGCAGCCTGGACGAGCATCCGGACCCGATCTTCGAGGTCCCCATCTTCGGCGACGACGGGGTCCTGCGCGACGAGAAGACGATCCGGGTCACCGACATGGCGTTCGACGAGGACGTCCTGTTCCAGCAGGACCGCTTCATGACCGCCTGCCTGCTGCGCCCGGAATTCCAGAAGGCGATGACCGGCACCGAGCTGCGCTACCTGCTCGGCCGCATCTACGCCGCCCAGGAGGAGAAGAACGGCGTCGCTCCCGGGCTGCTCGCCACCTGCTGGCGGCTGGGGGTGCCGATCCTGGTCGGCGCCCCGGGGGACGGCAGCCTCTTCCTCAATTCGATGAAGCTGTGGGCGATGCGGCAGGCAGGAGTGCTCGACGACTATGAATTCTCGCTCGACCTCCACGCCGAGGTCTTCGAGTCGTGCGCCTACCACTACTGGGGGCTGTTCAACCACCCGGCGCACTCGCTCGCCACGCTGATCCTGGGCGGCGGCGTGCACGTTCGACGTCCAGATCGTGAGCGCGCCGGTGACCGAGGGGTCCCTCTCCTCCTGCCCGCCGGCCGAGGCCGTGACCTGGGGGAAGGTCGACCGCGACACCTACCAGTCGACCACCGAGAGCGCGCAGGCCGACTACTCGATGGTGATGCCGTTCCTGGTCAAGGCGCTGCTCGACAACCGCGCCGCCTACGCCCGGCGGGCGGCGGAGATCGGGGAGGAGGCTCTGTTCCAGGAGGAGCCCAAGGCGGCCGGCTACCTGCGCCCGCGCGAGGGGTACCGCCTCTTCGAGCAGCGGGACGCCCTGGTCGGCGCGCTCTCCCGGAGCGTGTGCGACAACGGGGAGTGGCTCCGGAAGACGCTGCGCTATCCCCTGGCCTTCGGAGGAAATCCCAACCCATGAGCAAGACGACCGTCACCCTGATCCCCGGCGACGGGATCGGCCCCGAGGTGAGCAACGCCACCGTGCGGGTGCTCGACGCCGCCGGCGCCGACATCGAATGGGAGCGCCACATCGCCGGCGCCGAGGCGCTGGAGAAGTACGGCAACCCGCTGCCGCCCGAGGTGCTGGAATCGGTCCGCCGCAACTGCCTGGCGCTGAAGGGCCCGATCACCACCCAGGTGGGCAAGGGGTTCAAGTCGATCAACGTGCAGCTCCGCCAGGAGCTCGACCTCTACGCCAACCTCCGCCCCTCGCGCTCGCTGCCGAGCATCCCCAGCCGCTTCGAGGGGGTGGACATCATCGTGGTGCGCGAGAACACCGAGGACCTCTACGCCGGCCTGGAGCACATCGTGGTCCCCGGGGTGGTCGAGAGCCTGAAGATCATCACCGAGAAGGCCTCGCTGCGCATCGCCCGCTTCGCCTATGAATACGCCCGCCGCCACCACCGCAAGCGGGTGACCGCCGTTCACAAGGCGAACATCATGAAGCTGTCGGACGGCCTCTTCCTCGACTGCGTCCGCCGGGTGGCCGTGGAGTACCCCGAGATCCAGTCGGACGACAAGATCGTCGACAACATGTGCATGCAGCTCGTGATGCGCCCCGAGGAGTGGGACGTGCTGCTGCTGGAGAACCTCTACGGCGACATCGTCTCCGACCTCTGCGCGGGGCTGGTCGGCGGTCTCGGCGTGGTGCCGGGCGGGAACATCGGGCTCGACGTCGCGATCTTCGAGGCGGTGCACGGCAGCGCGCCGGACATCGCCGGCAAGGATCTGGCGAACCCGCTGGCCCTCATGCGCTCCGGGATCATGATGCTCTACCACATGGGCAAGGACGAGGTGGCCGAGCGGGTTCGCCGCGCGCTGCGCGAGGTGGTGGTCAACCGCAGGATCCGCACCCGCGACCTGGGCGGCGAGGCGACCACGACGCAGTTCACGGACGCCATCGTGGATGCGATCGAGAAGGACACGGGGGCGTCGGCGGCCTCTTAGCCCTCGGTCCCGCCTGCCCTCCGAAGCCTCACCCTCGGTCCCTCTCCACTTCGTGGAGAGGGAGGGCCCAGAGATCGAAGTCCTTCCGATTCGGCAAGATCGGCTCCGCTACGTTCCCCCTCTCCACGCAGTGGAGAGGGGGCC
>QHVW01000258.1 GCA_003223675.1 Acidobacteriota bacterium | reverse complement strand
GCATGGTCCCGGCGCAGAAGGACCGCGTCATCCTGGCCCTCAAGCGCCGGGGGCACGTCGTCGGCTATCTGGGCGACGGCATCAACGACGCCCCGTCGCTCCATTCGGCCGACGTGGCGATCTCGGTGGAGGGCGGGGTCGACGTGGCCAAGGCCGCGGCGGACATGATCCTGCTGGAGGAGGACCTCGGGGTGCTGCACGACGGCATCCTGGAAGGCCGCCGCACTTTCGGCAACATCATGAAGTACATCATGATGGGGACCAGCTCGAACTTCGGCAACATGTTCAGCATGGCGGGGGCCGCCCTCTTCCTCCCCTTCCTGCCCATGCGCCCCGTGCAGATCCTGCTCAACAATTTCCTCTACGACGTCTCCGAGGTCCCCATCCCCATGGACAGCGTGGACGAGGACTTCATCCGCCGCCCGCGCCGCTGGGACATGGCCTTCATCCGCAACTTCATGCTGGTGGTCGGCCCGGTGAGCTCGCTGTTCGACTTCCTCACCTTCTGGGTCATGCTGCACGTCTTCCGGGCCGGCGAGGCGCTCTTCCAGACCGGCTGGTTCATCGAGTCGCTCGCCACCCAGGTGCTGGTGATCTTCGTCATCCGCACCCGCGGCAACCCTTTCCGCAGCCGGCCCAGCCGCCTGCTCACCCTCACCTCGCTCTCGGTGGTCGTCCTGGCGGCCCTGCTCCCCCTGACGCCGCTGGCCTCCCCACTCGGCTTCGTGGCGCCGCCCCCCCGGTTCTTCCTGATCCTGGCGGCGATGGTCGCCGTCTACCTGGCGGGAGTGCAGGGGGTCAAGACCTGGTTCTACCGGAGCTTCACCCACCCCGATGGGTAGGCACGGTCCCCACCCCGGGGTGCGGGGGCGCGCTCCTCCAGCGGACGGCGACAACGGCTCCGGCCGAGCGCAGCATCGGTCCCAAGTCAAAAGGCTCGTTTGACAACGCCCGGGTCCTGCTCACCGCGCCTCACGGCAGGCGATTTCGAGAAAGGATGCATCGATGGCAAGTCATTTTTGGGGTTCACGACGGGTTGTGCTCCTGATCTCCGCGGCCCTGCTCCTCTCCCTCTCCCGGCCGGCCACGGCCCAGCTCCAGTTCTCCTCGGCCGACGGCAAGCAGAGCTTCAAGATCGGCATCCTCGGCCAGCTCCAGCTCGAGGAGATCGACAACACCGACAACAAGACCAAGGCGGACAACATCTTCCTGCGCCGCATCCGCCTGCTGGGCAACTTCACGTTCTCCAAACAGCTCACGGTCTTCTTCGACACCGACGCTCCCAACCTCGGCAAGGGGAACCCCGACGGCTCGAAGAACAACGCCGACATGTTCATCCAGGACTTCATCGTCACCTACGCCTTCAGCAAGCAATTCCAGCTCGACGGCGGCATGTTGCTGATGGCGCAGACCTACAACCACAACCAGTCGGCCGCCAGCCTGCTGGCCATCGACTACGGCCCCTATACCTTCATCGAATCGGTGCCCACCACCTCGCGCACGGGCCGGGACTACGGCGTGCAGGCGCGCGGCTATCTGGCCGACGATCACCTCGAATACCGCGCCGGCGTCTTCCAGGGGGCGCGCGGCGTCAACGACACGAACGCCTTCCGCTACGCGGGGCGCCTCGCCTATTACGTCTTCGGTCCGGAGACCACCTACTTCTACCGTGGCACCTCGCTGGGCAAGACGCAGACGCTGTCGATCGGCGGCAGCTTCGACCGCCAGAACGGCGATCTGGTGAGCGGCGGCAGCGCGACCTACAAAAACTATGGCGCCGACCTCTTTTGGGACCAGCCGATCGCCGGCGGCAACGGCTTCACCCTGCAGGGTGACTACAACAGCGTGGACGGCGACGTCTTCATCAAGACCCTCCCCAAGCAGAAGAACACGATGATCGAGGCCGGCTTCTATCTCGCCGGCGCCAAGATCATGCCCTACGTCCAATGGGCCCGCCAGGATTTCAACCTCACCACCCTGCTGGACGAGAAGCGCACCCAGGGGGGGCTCGCCTTCTGGTTCAACGGCCACAACTCGAACCTGAAGCTCGCCTATACGTCGATCGACCGCGACCGCTCCAAGAAGCGCAGTCAGCTCCAGGTCCAATATCAGGTCTTCGCTTTCTAGCCGGAGGGACGACATGAAAAGCACGAGCGAAATGCTGGCTTCGCAGGAGTTCAAGGATCTGGTCCGCAAAAAGTGGACCATGGCGATCTTTCTGACGGCCCTGCTGTTCATCCACGACGCTGGGGATCCCGCTCGGCGTCGCGGTCATCGTCATCGCGTGGGTGCTCACGGCGGCTTACGTCCTGTGGGCGAACGGCGCCCCGGACGCGGCCGTTAAATCGCTCAAGGATCAGGTCAAGTAGGAGGAGACGACCATGCAAGCAGCAGCCGCCGCTCCGACCCCTGTACAGACCTCGCTGGGCACCCCCACGGCCTCGGCCATCATCTTCTTTTTCCTGATCGTCGCCGTTACCCTTTACATCACCTATTGGGCCGCCAAGCGCACCCGGTCCACCAAGGAGTTCTACGCCGCCGGCCGCACCATCAGCCCGCTGCAGAACGGGCTCGCCCTCGCCGGCGACTACATGAGCGCCGCCTCCTTCCTCGGCATCGCCGGCCTGGTGGCCCTCAAGGGCTACGACGGAATGATCTATGCCACCGGCTGGCTGGTGGGCTGGCCGGCGCTGATGTTCCTGATCGCCGAGCCGCTGCGCAACCTCGGCAAGTACACCTTCGCGGACGTGGTCGCCTTCCGCCTGCGCCAGACGCCGGTGCGCATCGCCTCGGCCATCGGCGGCATCCTCACCGTCCTCCTCTACACCATCGCGCAGATGGTGGGCGCGGGCGCCCTGATCAAATTGATGTTCGGCATCCCTTATGAAGCGGCCGAGCTGATCGTGGGCGTGGTGATGCTGATGTACGTCCTCTTCGGCGGCATGATCGCCACCACCTGGGTGCAGATCGTCAAGGCCGTCCTATTACTGTTCGGCGTCACCCTGTTGACCATTCTGGTGCTCGCCAAGTTCGGCTTCAGCCCGGGGAATCTCTATGCCGCCGTCTCGAGCCAGATCGGCCAGAAAGCTCTGGAGCCGGGGGGCCTGGTGACCAGCCCGACCGACGCCGTCTCGCTGGGCTTGGCGCTGATGTTCGGCCTGCTGGGCCTGCCGCACATCCTGATGCGCTTCTACACCGTGCCGGACGCCAAGGCGGCCCGCAAGTCGGTGCTCTACGCCACCGGCCTGATCGGCTACTTCTACATCATCGTCCCCATCGTCGGCTTCGGCGCCTCGGTGCTGGTGGGCCGCGACGTGATCACCAACATCGACAAGGGGGGGAACATGGCCGCGCCGCTGCTCGCCGAGACCCTGGGCGGCACCCCCTTCCTCGGCTTCATCGCCGCCGTCGCCTTCGCCACC
>QHVW01000365.1 GCA_003223675.1 Acidobacteriota bacterium | reverse complement strand
CACCCCCCAGGCGATCACGATGGCGAGTTGGGGCGCGATGCTGGCGAGGCCGAGGCCTTCGGTCATGATCCCCCGCAGGGCCTAGTTGAGGGCGGTCAGGGGCAGCGCCTTGATGAGCGGCTGGACCGCGTCCGGGAAGCGCTCGGAGGAGAAGAAGACCCCGGAGAGGATCCACATCGGCATCAGGACCAGGTTGGCGAGGCCGCTCGCCCCTTCGATCGTCTTCACCCGCGAGGCGATCAGCAGGCCGATGCCGCAGAAGGCCATGGAGCCGATCAGACAGGTGAGGAGGAGCAGCAGGAGGGAGCCCCGGACGCTCACGCCGAAGAGCAGCCAGCCGACCCCCACCAGGATGATGATCTCGGGGAAGAGGAACACCAGGCGGCCGAGGATCTGCGCCAGCAGGTACTGGCTGCGGTGCATCGGCGTCGCCACCAGGCGCTTCAAGATCCGCCGGCTGCGCGCCGTGGTCACCGAGAAGGCCAGGCTCCAGACGCCGGTGCCCATCAGGTTCATTCCCAGCAGGCCCGGGATCAGGAAGTCGATGTAGCGCGACCCTTTTTCCGTTATCTTCTCGGAGCTCACCGGCAGCGGGTCCCCCCGGCCGGCCGCGCGCTGCAGGGCGTCGTTCGCCAGCAGGCGGGCGATGCGCGAGTCCGGGCGCGTCTCGTCGAAATGGAACGTCGCCGGCGGGCCGGGCTCGACCAGCAGGGAGATCTTCCCGGTGCGCAGCGCCTCCCGCCCCTCCCGCGTGGAGTACTGGCGGACCAGGAGGCCGGGATCGCGAGCGAGGGCGCCCGCCGCCCGCGCCGCGGCCGGATCGGCCGGGGCCGGGGTCACCACGCCGACCGGGATCTGGTCCGGCCCTTTGGCGCGGAAGGCGAACCCGAGGGCGACCGCGAGCAGCAGAGGGAAGGCGAAGACCCAGAAGACCGCCTCCGGCTCGCGGATGAATTCCTTCATCTTGGCCGAGGTCAGCTCCAGCAGGGGGTGGTAGCGGCTGCTCATCGCATGGATCCCCGATCAGTCCTCGCGCAGCGCGCGGCCGGTCAAGGCGACGAACAGGTCCTCCAGCGTCGCCCGGTGGGTGGAGAGATTCACCAGCTTCGCGCCCGAGCCCTCGATGGTGTCGAGCAGGGCCGGCACGGTCTCGGCGAGCGATCCCACCGGCAGCGACCAGTTGGGCCCCCGCCGGTGCGGCCCGGTCACCCCGGGGAGGGCGCGCAGGACCGCTTCCTCGATCTCCGGCTCCGAGGCGAATTCGATGACGTTCGCCGCGTGCAGGGAGCTGATCAGCTCGGGTGGCGTGCCGAGGGCGATCACCTTGCCGCGGTCGATGATCGCCACCCGGTCGCACAGGCGCTCGGCCTCGTCCATGTAGTGGGTGGTGAGCAGCACCGTGCCCCCATGGGCGCGGAAATCCATCACGATCTGCCAGAGCTGGAGCCGGCTCTGGGGATCGAGCCCCGTGGTCGGCTCGTCGAGGAAGAGCACCTCGGGGTCCCCCAGGGCGAGCTGGGAGAGGACAAGCTCGGGGTCCCTCCCCTGGCGGTAGAAGGAGCGGAAGAGGCGGATGGTCTCCACCACGGTCAGCTTCTCGGCGAGCTGGGTCTCCTGGAGCGAGATGCCCATGCGCTCGCGCAGGGCGTTGCCGTCGTGCGCCCAACTCGTGCCCAGGATCTCCACCTCGCCGGCGTCCGGCTCGGTCAGGCCTTCCAGGATCTCGATCGTGGTCGTCTTGCCCGCGCCGTTGGGGCCGAGCAGGCCGAAGCACTCGCCTCGACGCACCTCTAAATTGAGGCCGTCGACGGCGGTCACGTCGGCGTAGCGTTTCACCAGCCCCTGGCAGCGGACGGCGATGGCGGTTTTTTCGGGGGTCATGGCTGGTAAAGTGCTCTCATGGGCGCGAAGGGCCGTTAGTATATCTGTAGGAGCTCGACGCGATGGGCAGCAGCAGGAATGACGACGCCCCCCTGGCGAAAGTGGTGGATCTCCGCCGCTGGCGGGAGGAGAGGGACCGCCGGTTGCGCGCGGCGGCCGAGGAGCCGGAGCTCACCTCCACGCGGGCGCCGGACCGCATCGCCTGGCCGTTCCGCGTGCTGGCGCTGATCGCCGGATTGGGATTCGCCGTCTGCGGCGGCTTCCTCGGCTCGCTGCCGGTCCTGTTCCGGGCCGGCGAGGGGCTGATGCCCTGGCACATCCGGCTGGTGCTCCTGCTGATCGTCTTCCCCCTCGGCGTCGGCATGGCCCTCTTCGGGATCGACCTGATGGGGAGGGGGTTCGTGGGGCGGGACTGGACCGCCGCTCTGTGGGAGCGGTCCCGGGGCTTCCTCGACCGCCGGGCGCGTCCCCTCCCCCTGTTCTGCGGGCTCACCGTCGTCCTGGCGGCCCTGAGCTGGTGGCGGCAGGGCCCCGCCTGGCAGATCATCCTGTACTGGCTGGTCGGCTTCTTCCATATCGGTCTCCATGAGCTCGGGCACCTGACCGCGGTGCGCGGCGTGCGGTACACCCCGCGGCGTCTGATCATGGGGCCGCTGACCGTGGAGTGGGAGGGCGGCCGGCGCGCGGCCGCCGCCACGCAGGACTGGCGCTGGCTGTTTGGAGGGAACGTCTGGTTCAGCTCCCGGCACCGCACGCGAGGGCGGGACCTCGCGGTCTGCGTGGCCGGCCCGCTGGCGAACCTCTTGGCCGTGGCGGCCGTGCTGGGGGTGGACCGGGCGCTCGGCGACGCCGGGTATTTCGGCGTCTACGTCCGCGCCAACGTCACCTGCGCGGCCGTGGTGCTGCTGGTCAACCTCCTCCCCCTGCCGCGGAGCGCCGAGGGGTACGCCACCGACGGCCGCCAGATCCTCGACCTGCTGCGCGGGCGGCGGATCGCGTAGCCCTCCTGTAGGGGCGGCCCTGCGTGGCCGCCCTGCGAGCTCTGCTAGACTCCGTTCCCAATCCCAGAGCAGGCTGAAGCCGGCCTCTCATTTCGCCTCCTCGGGCCAGGAAGGCTTCCGTTGATCGGCAGCACTGTCTCCCACTATCGGATCGTGGACCGCCTGGGGGGCGGCGGGATGGGCGTGGTCTACAAGGCGGTCGACCTCAAGCTCGATCGGCCGGTGGCGCTCAAGTTCCTGGCCAGCCAGCGCGGCGCCCCGGAGGAGGCCCGGCGGCGTTTCCTCCGCGAGGCCCGGGCCGCCTCGGCGATCGATCACCCGAACGTCTGCACGGTCTATGAGATCGACGAGACCCCGGACGGCGCCCTGTTCATCGCCATGGCCCTCTGCGAGGGAGAGGCCCTGGGCGAGCGGATCGCGCGGGGGCCGCTGGCCATCCCGGAGGCGGTCGGGATCGCGGAGCAGGTCGCCGCCGGTCTCGCAGCCGCCCACGAGCGCGGGATCGTCCACCGCGACCTCAAGGCGGCCAATGTCATGGTGGCCCCCGACGGACGGGTGAAGATCGTCGACTTCGGCATCGCCAAGCTCGCTGATCAATCCCGCATCACCCGCGCCGGGGTGGCGGTGGGCACGGTGGCGTACATGTCCCCGGAGCAGGTCCAGGGCGAGGACGCCGATCCGCGCACCGACATCTGGTCGCTGGGGGTCATGATCTACGAGATGGTGACCGGCCGGGTGCCGTTCACGGGCAGGTCCGAGACGGAGGTGCTGCTGGCGGTCCTCACGCAGATCCCGAGCCCGCTGGCGGCCCTCCGTCCCGGCGTACCGCCGGCTCTCGAGCAGATCGTCAAGCGGGCCCTGGCGAAACCTCCGGAGGCGCGCTACCCCAGCATGGACGCGCTGGGTGCCGTGCTCCGGGGTCTCGCGGCGGCGCTGGCCGAGCCGCCTGCCGCGGACGAGGACGACACGCTGCTCGAGATCCCGGTCTCGTCTCTGCCGGCGGGGCCCGTGGAGACGGTGGAGGGGCCCGGGAGCAAGGTCGACCGCTACGAGATCCTGGAGCTCCTCGGCGGCGGCGGCATGGGGCTGGTCTACAAGGCGCGGGACACCCGGCTCTCGCGCACCGTCGCGCTCAAGCTCCTCCCCCCGGAGCTGACGCGCGATCCGCAGGCCAAACGGCGGTTCGAGGAGGAGGCGCGGGCGGCCTCG
>QHVW01000364.1 GCA_003223675.1 Acidobacteriota bacterium | reverse complement strand
GCGAACCTGATCGTCACCGGCGACGGGGTGGTGAAGATCCTCGACTTCGGCCTCGCC
Organism: Acidobacteriota bacterium; assembly: GCA_003223675.1. GTDB lineage: Bacteria > Acidobacteriota > Thermoanaerobaculia > Multivoradales > UBA5704 > DATARR01. The sequence goes on along the minus strand of QHVW01000364.1, from coordinate 4,833 downwards.
AAGCTGGCCGGCATCGCGGCGGTCTCGCATACCGGCTCCTCGGCCGGCACGCCCGCCTACATGTCCCCCGAGCAGGCGCGCGGCGGCGAGGTCGACGCGCGCACCGACCTCTGGTCGCTGGGCGTGGTGCTCTACGAGATGCTCGCCGGCCGGCGGCCGTTCCGGGGGGAGCGCGAGCCGGCGGTGATCTATGCGATCCTCCACGAGCAGCCACAGCCGTTGCGCGAGCTGCGGCCGGAGGTGCCGGTCGAGCTGGCGCGGATCGTCGAGCGGCTGCTGGCGAAGGCGCCGGAGGACCGCTATCCGTCGATCGAGGAGCCGCTCGCCGGGCTGCGGGCCCTGGCAGGGGTGACAGGGACGACCTCCGTGCCCGTGCTGGAGGGGCCCGCGCGCCGCAAGGCCGTTTGGTGGCTCGGCGGGCTGGCGGTCCTCGCGGCCCTGACCGCCGGGGCCTACCTGTTGGCGCGAGACCGTGGCAACCGGCCTCTCCAGTTGTCCTTTACCCAGCTCACCGATCAGGAGGGGAGCGAGAATTTCCCGAGCCTCTCTCCGGACGGGGATCTCTTCGTCTTCGTCCGCGAGTCCTCGCCGGGAAACCAGGACATCTTTCTGCAACGTGTCGGCGGGAGCAATCCGATCAATCTCACTGCGGATTCCCCCCAGAACGACACACAGCCGGCGTTCTCACCGGACGGCAAGCAGATCGCCTTCCGCTCGGAGCGGGACGGCGGCGGCATCTTCCTGATGGGAGCGACGGGAGAATCGGTGCGCCGTCTCACCGACTTCGGCTACAACCCGGCCTGGTCTCCGGACGGCAGGGAGATTGTGGCCGCCACTGAAGGGGTGCCGGACCCGCGGGTCCGCAGCACGACCAGCCAGATCTGGCGAATCGTGGTCAATACCGGGGAGCGCCATCTCGTCCCGATCCGGGGAGACGCCGTCCAGCCGAGCTGGTCTCCGTCCGGTTCCCGGATCGCGTACTGGGGGCTTTCCAAGCCCGGCTCCCACCGGGTGATCTGGACGGTGCCGGCGCATGGCGGCCCGGCCGTCCAAGTTACCGACGACGACCATCTCAACTGGAATCCCGTCTGGTCTCCGGACGGGCGATACCTGTGGTTCGGCAGCGACCGTGGCGGCAGCATGAATTTGTGGCGGGCTCCGATCTCCGAAGAGACGGGGGTGCTGCAAGGGAACCCGGAGCCGGCCACCACGCCCGCGGCCTGGAGCAGCCTGCTCAGCTTTTCCCGCGATGGCCGGCGGGCGATCTACGCGACTTCTTATGGGCGGACGAACCTCGAGCGGGCTCCGCTCGATCCCACGATTCCCGCGGTCACCGGTCCCTTGCGACCGATCACCGAGGGATCGCACCGGATCAGCTTCGCCCGCGTCTCTCCAGACGGCCGGAGGGTCGTGTTCCACACCACCTCTCCGCAGGAAGACCTGTTCGTGATCGGGGCCGACGGCACCGGCCTCCGCCGGCTCACGGACGACATCTACAAGGATCGCAATCCGAGTTGGTCTGCGGACGGACGTCAGATCCTTTTCTATTCCGATCGCAGCGGACGCTATGAAGCTTGGACCATTCGGCCGGACGGCAGCGCTCTGCAGCCGGTCACCGCGACTCGCGGCGAGCCCATCCTCTATCCCGTCTGGTCGCCGGATTCCCGCTGGATCGTCTGCGGGCTCGGTTTCACCGGTCCCGCGCTGATCGACATGGCGCGGCCCCTCGCGCAGCGGGCTCCCGAGCCGCTTCCCGCCGCGCCGGTGAAAGGAGAAGCCTTCTTCGCCTCGTCCTGGTCGCCGGATGGGAAATGGCTGGCGGGTAGCGTCAGCGACCAGGGGGTCCTCCTCTTTTCGCTCGCTTCCCGACGGTATGAGCGGATCACCTGGCACGGCTCCCAGCCGGTCTGGTTTCATGACGGCCAAAGGATCCTCTACGTCGACGGGGGGGTCTGGATCTATGACCTCCGAACGAAACAAGCCCGGCCTCTCCTCGAGTCACCCAAGAGCTCGTGGTTCCTCGTCGCCGACCTCGCCGCGGACGACCGGACGCTCTATACGGTCCGGGCGCTCAACGAGGGGGACATCTGGATGCTCACGATCAAGGGGAGGGATGTGTTATGATTTCGCTGTTCTGAATCAAGCTCGTGCCGGTCGCCGAAGCATTACCCACGGGTAGGCTTTCCTTCAGGAGGTTACTATGGGCTTCAAGTCTCTGGACCTGGCGGTGAAACTATCGGAGAACGACCCGAAAGAAGGAAAGAACCCCCCGGGCTGCGACACCGGCACAAAACACGATGGCACCTGTAGCTGCGGGGGTTGCTCGGACACGGGGGACCGCGGCGATGGCGATGGCGACGGCTCCCAGAAAGCCTTCAGCATTTCTCTGGCGCTGCTTCGCCAGCAGCTTCAGGAGACTCTGGCGAGAGCCGCCTCCTAGCGGCTCAATTCGGCTGCCCGTTGTCGTTGGCATGCCGGCGGGTGAAGTACTTCACGAAGTCCGACTCGGTGAGGATGCCCACCACCCGCCAACCCTCCGTCACAGGAAGGCAACCGAGCTTGTTCTCGAACATGATGCGGGCCGCCTCCTGGAGCGGCAGGTCGGGCTCGGCCGTCTCCACCTCGGAGGTCATCACCTCGTCGGTGCGGGTGCGGCGCAGGACCGCCCGCTGGATGAAGAAGGGGAGGTCCGAGCGCTCGATCAGGGCGTGCCGCAGCAGGTCGCGATGCGAGACCAACCCCACCAGATCGCCTTCGTCGTCGATCACCGCGATGTGACGGATGCCGCGCTCGGTCATCGCGTCGTAGACCTTGTCGACGGTGTCTCCAGGGTGGACGCTGATGACGTGGTCGGACATCAGGTCGCGCACTCGCAGCTCCTGGTCTTTCATGGTCTCTACCTCTCGATCCGCGGGGCGTCCGGCTTGGGTGCCCTGATGAGAATTTGCCCCAGCCTCGGGCGCCGCGCACCACCTGCCCGGGTGGGATTCCGGATGTGAAGGGGTAGGACAAGGGGGAGCTCTGGTAGACTGCGGCGCCGAACAATCCCAGAGCAGGCTGGCGCCGGCCTCTCGATTCACCTTTCAGGCCAGGAAGGCTCCCGTTGATCGGCAGCACGGTCTCCCACTACCGGATCCTCGATCGACTCGGGGGCGGCGGCATGGGCGTGGTCTATCGCGCGGTCGACCTCAAGCTCGACCGGCCGGTGGCGCTCAAGTTCCTGTCGTCCCAGCGCGGCGCCTCGGAGGAGCACAAGCGGCGCTTCATCCGCGAGGCCAGGGCCGCCTCGGCGCTCGACCATCCCAACATCTGCACGGTCTACGAGATCGACGAGACGCCGGACGGCGCCCTGTTCATCGCCATGGCGCTCTGCGAGGGGGAGACGCTGCGCGACCGCATCGCTCGCGGGCCGCTGCCGGTGGGGGAGGCGGTGGAGATCGCCGAGCAGATCGCGGCCGGCCTCGCCCGCGCCCACGGCCGGGGGATCGTCCACCGTGACGTCAAGCCGGCCAACGTCATCGTCGCTCCCGACGGCCGGGTGAAGCTGGTCGACTTCGGCATCGCCAAGCTCTCCGACCAGTCCCGCCTCACCCGCGCCGGCACCACGGTGGGCACGGCCGGCTACATGTCCCCCGAGCAGCTCCACGGCGAGGAGCTCGACCCCCGCACCGACGTCTGGTCGCTGGGGGCGGTGATCTACGAGATGGTGACCGGCCATTCGCCCTTCGAGGCGGAGTCGGAGACGGAGACGGTGAAGGCCATCCTGCGGCGCGCCCAGCGGCCGATGGCCAGCCTCCGCCCCGGGGTGCCGCCGGCCCTGGAGCGGCTCGTCGAGCGGGCCCTGGCGAAGCGCCTGGAGGACCGCACCGCGAGCATGGACGCGATGAGCGCCGAGCTGCGGCGGCTCGCCGCCAGCCTGGCCACCCCGTCCCGCGCCTCGGACCCGGACCGCACGGTGGTCGAGATTCCCGTGCCGCTCTCCCCGCCGCCGCCGCTGCCGGAGCCGGACACCCGGGAGGGGCTCCACGGCCATACGGTCGGCCCCTACGAGATCCTGGAGATCCTGGGCGGCGGCGGCATGGGTGTGGTCTACAAGGCGCGGGACACGCGTCTGGCGCGGATCGTCGCCCTCAAGTTCCTGCCCCCGGAGCTGACCCGCGACCGCGAGGCGAAGCTGCGGTTCGAGCAGGAGGCGCGGGCGGCGTCGAGCCTCGACCATCCCAACCTCTGCACCATCCTGGAGATGGGGGAGGCCTCGGACGGCCGCCTCTACATCGCCATGCCCTGCTACGACGGCGAGACCCTGCGCCGCCGGCTGGAGCGCGGTCCCCTGCCCGTCGAGGAGGCGGTGGACGTCGCCCTGCAGATCGCCCGCGGCCTCGCCAAGGCTCACCGCAACGGCATCATCCACCGTGACGTCAAGCCGGCGAACCTGATCATCACCAGCGACGGGGTGGTGAAGATCCTCGACTTCGGCCTCGCCAAGCTGGCCGGCTCGGCGGCCATCTCCCGCTCCGGCTCCTCGGCCGGCACGCCCGCCTACATGGCCCCCGAGCAGGCGCGGGGGGATGAGGTGGACCCGCGCGCCGACCTCTGGTCGCTCGGCGTGGTGCTCTACGAGATGCTGACCGGCCGGCGGCCGTTCCGCGGCGAGCGCGAGCAGGCGGTGATCTATTCGATCCTCCACGAGAACGCCCAGCCGCTGCGCGAGCTGCGGCCGGAGGCGCCCCCCGAGCTGGCGCGGATCGTCGAGCGGCTGATGGCGAAGGCGCCGGAGGACCGCTACTCCACGGTGGACGAGGCGATCGCGGACCTGCGCACCCTGCAAGGCGG
>QHVW01000257.1 GCA_003223675.1 Acidobacteriota bacterium | reverse complement strand
CACCACCCAGCCCGAGCAGATTCCTCAAGAGGAAGGGACCGGTCCGCTGACCCGCCGGATCTTCCATGCCCGTCTGACCGGAGTCCGGCGCTCCCCCGCCGACCTCTTCGCCGAATTCCGCCGCCGCTTCTTCGAGCTGGTGCCGGAGAGCACGATGGGCGATGCCGGCGAGCCCGCGGCCCCGCCACGCCTGGAGGCCGGAGGGACGCTGACGCTCGGCCTCCCCCTGCGCGGCAACGTCCAGGTGCGGGTGGCCGAGATGACGAATACCTCCATGACCTTCGTGACCGTCGCCGGGCATCCGCTCGCCGGCTCGGTGACCTTCCGCTTCGTGGGAGCTCCCGGGAGCGACCTCCGCTTCGAGGTGGAGACCTGCGATCGCCCCGCGAGCCTGCCGGACGCCCTGGCGATGCTCCCCGGATCCGCCCTCAAGAATTGGAAGTAGACCACCGTCGTCCGCGACACCGCCGAGAGCCTGGGCGCGGCGCCGCCGGTCGAGGTGCGGATGGACGAATTCCCTCTGAGCGAGACCGAGGAGAAAGAGGCCGTGGCGGCCCTCCGGAGCCAGGTCGAGGCGCTCGGCCGCAAGGAGGAGCCCGGCCTGCGCGAGGAGGCCCGGGAGCGGCTGGAGGAGGCGGTCAAGCCGGGGTAGGCATCAGAGGCACGGCTCCAGCCGCCCGGGATTGAAATCCCGGGCTACCGACAGTCGCCCCTCCCCGGGGCTTGTCAGGAAGTCCCGGATGGGACGGCCGTTGGTAGCCCGGGATTTCAATCCCGGGCGAGGCCGCGATCCTCATCCGCTGCCAGCGGTTTTCCTCACCGAAAACACGATGTGCTCCAGCTCATGAAACTGGACGCGCTTCTCCGGCGTCATGCCCAGCTTCCCGGCCACCCCCTGGGAAGGAAGGTTCTCGGGGTGGATCAGCGAGATGACGCGCGGGTGGCCCAGGGTGCCGAAGGCCCAGGCCCGGACCCCCAGGGCGGCCTCGCTCGCCAATCCCCGGCGCCAGAAGGGATAGTGGATCAGGTAGCCGATCTCGGGCTCCTTCACCCCGTCGACGAGCTGCGTCATCAGCCCCACCTGCCCCACCGGCTCCCCCGTGGCGCGGTCCTCGACCAGCCAGAGACCGTGGCCGTCCCGGGAGTAGCGCTCACGCTGGCGCTCCAGCCAGGTTCGCGCCTCATTCCGCGAATAGACCTTGGGGTAGTAGCGCATCACCTCCGGATGGCCGAGCATCGCGGCGACGAAGTCGAGATCGCCGGGCGACATCTCGCGCAGGGCGAGGCGGGGGGTCTCGAGGATCGGCGCCATCAGCGCTTCTGGTGCGACTCGCTGAGCTCCTCGTAGATGAGCCACCTGCCCGTCGCGTCCGGGCCCACCAGCATGGAGACGGGGCTCGAGACCTTCTCGATCGACGAGTAGCGGGTGACCTTGATGCGTACCCGGTTCCCTTCCTGGGTGTAGGTATCGTTGGTGTAGTTGCTGATATCCCCAATCTGCCGGGCCTTGGTCTTCATGTAATCCCGCAGGATCTGCTTGTACTTCGCGACCGGCTTCGTCAGCGGGACGACCTT
>QHVW01000256.1 GCA_003223675.1 Acidobacteriota bacterium | reverse complement strand
GGGCTACGTCTCAACCAAAAAGCCGGCTGAAGCCGGCTTCAAATCAGCCTTCGAACAGGAGCCGGCTTCAGCCGGCTTTTCGTTTGCCTTGTAGCCCGGGCATTGATGCCCGGGGCGTTGGCCCGCCTCTTGCTTATTCCCAATCAACAGCAGTCGCAGTACGTAGGCGTGGATCGGAATTTCCACGATGTGGAATCTCTACCCTCTCGGATTGCACCCCCTCCTCCGGACCGCCCTGGCGGCGGCCGCAGGGCTCTGCCTCGCCTGCTCGTCGCAATCGCCCCAGGAGAAGCTCCTCGACACGGCCCAGACCGCCTCCTCCTGGATCGCCACCCTGCGGATGACCGGCGAGCAGTGGGGGGCCAACAGCGTGCCGACCTCCTTCGTGGAGACCACCGTCAAGGCGGCGCGGTCGGAGCTGGAGCAGGAGGCGGACGATGCCGCGAAGTCGAAGGCCCCTCCAGAGGTGCGCGACCCCTTCCGCCAGATCGTGACCGAGGCCAAGGACGTGGGTAAAAGACTCAGCCAGGCCGCCGAAGAGAACGACCGGTCCGGGGCGGCGCGGGAGGTCGGCCGGCTGGCGGCGCTCCAGGAGCAGCTCGCGGCGCTCCAGAAGCGGAACGGAGGGGAGTCACAGTGAAAAAGGCGGCCACCCTCGCGCTCGGCATCCTCACCAGCGTCGGCGGGTTCTTCGACGTGGGGAACCTCGCGACCGGCGCTCAGGCCGGGGCCGTCTTCCGCCTCCAGCTCCTCTGGCCGCTCCTCCTCGGCACGATCCTGGTGATCTTCCTGATCGAGATGTCCGGCCGCTTCGCCGCCGTCACCCGGCAGGCCCTGCCGGACGCCATCCGCACCCATCTGGGCTTCTCTTTCTGGCTGGTCCCCTTCCTGGTCCTCACGCTCGTCCACTTCCTGGTGCTCGGCGCGGAGATCGGCGGCATCTGCTTCGCCCTCCACCTGATCACCGGGCTGCCGACTCCGGTCTGGGCCCTGCCCGTGGCGGTGCTGGTCTGGCTCTTTCTCTGGCGGGCCTCGTTCAGTGCCATCGAGAACAGCACGTCGCTGCTCGGCCTCCTGACCCTGGCGTTCGTGGTGGCCGCCTGGCAGCACCGGCCGCCCACGGGCCAGCTCCTGGCCGGGATGCTGCCGACCCTCCCCCACCACGATCCGGCGCGCTACTGGTTCATCGCCGTCAGCCTCCTGGGAGCGGTGATCGCGCCTTACATGTTCTACTTCTACTCCTCCGGCGCGGTCGAGGACAAATGGGACGACTCCTACATCGGGGTCAACCGCGGGGTCTCCGTGATCGGCATGGGCTTCGGCAGCGTCATCTCCATAGGCGCGGTCGTCGTCGCCGCCGTGGTGCTCGCCCCGCGCGGGATCCAGGTGGACGACTATCACCAGGCGGCGCTGATGCTGACCACGGCCTTCCCCTTCTGGGGGTTCGTGCTGTTCGCCGCCTCGATGGCGATCGCCTGCCTCGGCGCGGCGACCGAGGTGGCGCTGTCGATGGCCTATACGACGGCCCAGACCTACGGCTGGAACTGGGGAGAGGACCTCGACCCCCGCGAGGACGCCCGCTTCTGCCTGACCTACACCGGCGCCGTCCTGGCCTCGTCGCTGCTCATCCTCTTCGGCGTCGATCCGCTCAAGCTGACCCTGCTGACCATGGCGGTCAACGCCGCCGTGCTCCCCTTCGTCGCCATCCCCTTCCTGCTGCTGATGAACGACCGCAAGCTGCTGAAGGAGCATTGCAACGGCTGGATCTCGAACGCGATCACCCTCGTGGTGGTCGTGCTGTCGATCGTCCTCGCCGTGGTCTCGATCCCGTTGTTGATCCGAGGAGGGAGCTGATGCCGCGGGAGAAAGAGAAAGGGGTTCCGGACGACCTGGAGCTGGCCCGCGACGTCCTCGACACGCAGGTGGTCGACCGCGAGGAGACCAAGATGGGGCGCGTCGACGGCCTGGTCCTCGAATTGCGCGAGGGCCAGCCGCCGCGCATCGATCACATCGAGATGGGGGCCGTGGTCCTGGCGAGCCGCCTCTCCCCGCGGCTGGAGAAGTGGGTCGACGGCTGGCGCCGGCGCTTCGGAGTCCGCAAGGTCGCCCGCTACAAAGCGTCGTGGTCCGACGTCCTGGAGCTCAACTCCTACCACCTGAAGCTCGATGCCGCGGCGCTCGACACCCCCACCTTCGACTGGGAGCGCTGGCTGCGCGATCACGTCATCAAGCACATCCCGAGGCCGCTCAAGGGGAATGGGGAAGAGGAGGAGAAAGAGCAGTGAAGACGGTCCACTTCGAGCTGCTGCTTGGCCGCAAGGTCCAGGATCCCGAGGGACGGCGGGTCGGAAGGATCCTGGAGGTCCACGCCGAGCCCGAGGGAAAGGACTGC
>QHVW01000255.1 GCA_003223675.1 Acidobacteriota bacterium | reverse complement strand
CAGCCAGTCGAAGGCGGCGAGGTCGGGCTCCCCCCAGGCGAGGAGCTGGAGGGCGGGGCCGGCGAGGTCGACGCGGGCGATCTCGGGCGTCTCGCGCTCGGGCAGGGCCGCGTGCTCCCAGGCGGGCCAGAGGCGCAGGCAGACCCCCGGCGCCTGCCGTCCGGCGCGGCCGGCCCGCTGGTCGGCCGAGGCGCGGCTCACCTTCCCCAGCTCCAGGCGGTCGAGCCCCGTGGCGGGATCGAAGCGCAGCCGGCGCACCAGCCCCGAGTCCACCACCGCCGTGACGCCATCGATGGTGATCGAGGTCTCGGCCACGTTGGTCGCCAGCACCACCTTGCGCCGGGAGAGGGGGCGCAACACCTCGTCCTGCTTCTCGGCCGGGAGATCGCCGTAGAGGGGGAGGACGGCGAGGTCCCGTTCGCTGGCGAGAGCTTCGGAGGCTCTCTGGATCTCCCCCACGCCGGGCAGGAACACCAGGACGTCCCCCGGCGTGGAATCAAGGAGACGTCTCACGCCGGCCGCGATCTGGCCCGGCAGGGCGCGGTCGTCCGGGCGGTCCGTATATAGGATATCTACCGGGTGGAGCCGCCCCCGGCTCTCGATCACGGGACAATCCCCGAGGAAAGCCGCCACGGGACCCGGATCGAGGGTGGCGGACATGGCGAGGAGCTTGAGGTCGGGCCGCGCGTCCCGCTGGACGCGCCGGGCCATGGCGAGCGAGAGGTCGGTCTGGAGGTTGCGCTCGTGGAGCTCGTCGAAGATCACGACCCCCACGTCCTCCAGAAACGGGTCGGCCTGGAGCCGCTGCACGAGGATCCCCTCGGTCACCACCAGAATCCTGGTCTCCGGCCCCGCCTTGCGCTCGAAGCGGACCTGGTAGCCCACCTCGCGGCCCAGCGTCCATCCCTTCTCCTCGGCCATCCGGCGGGCGGCGGCCCGGGCGGCGATCCGCCGCGGCTCCAGCATCACGATCTGCTTGCCGGCACCGATCCCCGCCGCCAGCAGGGCGGGGGGCACACGGGTGGTCTTCCCCGCGCCGGTGGGAGCGATGAGCACGGCCGCGGGGCTCTCCCGCAAGGTCCTGATGAGAGCCGGGAGGGCCTCGTCGACGGGGAGGGGGGCGGGCATGGCGGAGGGAGGTATACCACCCTCCGCCTCGCCGGGAGCCTACCGCCGGACCGGGATCTGCGAGGTCGTCAGCGAGCTGGGAGCGTCGAGGTTGGCCCCCTCCTCCACCCCCACGCCCAGGCGGTCTACCAGCTCGCCGCCCAGCCAGCCGGTGACCAGGG
>QHVW01000254.1 GCA_003223675.1 Acidobacteriota bacterium | reverse complement strand
CCTACGGCAAGCGCGGGGCCGAGGTGGTGCAGCGCAACTTCCAGATGGTGGACGAGACGCTGGCCCATCTTCACGAGGTGACTGTTCCAGCGACGGCGACCGCCGCGCGCTACCGGCCGCCGGTGGTGGCGGCCGAGGCGCCGGATTTCGTCCAGAAGGTCACCGCCGTGATGATGGCCAACCAGGGGGACCGGCTGCCCGTCTCCGCCTTTCCGGTGGACGGCACCTGGTCCACCGGCACCGCGCAGTGGGAGAAGCGGAACCTCGCCACCGAGATCCCCATCTGGGACCCTGACGTCTGCATCCAGTGCAACCAGTGCGCGCTGGTCTGCCCGCACGCGGCCATCCGCGCCAAGGTCTGCGAGCCCGCGGAGCTCGGCGGCGCGCCGGAGGGGTTCCGCTCCCGCCCCTACAAGGCGCCGGACCTCAAGGGGATGGAGTACGTGCTCCAGGTGGCGCCCGAGGACTGCACCGGCTGCGGGCTCTGCGTGGAGATCTGCCCGGCCAAGAACAAGGCCGAGCCGCGCCGCAAGGCGATCAACCTGGAGCCGCAACGCCCGCTGCGCGAGGCCGAGCGCGAGCGTTTCCGCTTCTTCCTCGACCTCCCCGAGGTGGACCGCACCAGGATCACTCGCATCGACGCCAAGGGGTCGCAATTCTTCCAGCCCCTCTTCGAGTTTTCCGGCGCCTGCGCCGGCTGCGGCGAGACCCCCTACGTCAAGCTGCTCACCCAGCTCTTCGGCGACCGGCTGCTGGTCGCCAACGCCACCGGGTGCTCCTCGATCTACGGCGGCAACCTGCCGACCACCCCCTACACCACGAACGCCGAGGGGCGCGGCCCGGCCTGGGCCAACTCGCTGTTCGAGGACAACGCCGAATTCGGCCTCGGGCTCCGTCTGGCGGTGGACAAGCAGCGCGAGCAGGCCCGGGAGCTGCTGATCGGTCTCAACGGCGCGTTGGGCGAGGATCTCGCCGCCGGCCTCCTGGCCGACGGCAACGATGCAGGAGGACACCGGGAGGCGGAGATCCGCGAGCAACGGGAGCGGGTGGCGGAGCTGCGCCGGCGGTTGCAGGGCCTGCCCGGACCCGAGGCGCGGCGGCTGGAGACCCTGGCGGACGCCCTGGTGCCGAAGAGCGTCTGGCTGGTGGGCGGCGACGGCTGGGCCTACGACATCGGCTTCGGCGGCCTCGACCACGTGCTCGCCAGCGGCGAGAACGTCAACGTCCTGGTGCTCGACACCGAGGTCTACTCGAACACCGGCGGCCAGCAGTCCAAGGCGACGCCGCTCGGCGCCGCGGCCAAGTTCGCCGCCGCCGGCAAGGAGACGCCGAAGAAGGACCTGGGGATGCTCGCCATGACCTACGGCAACATCTACGTGGCCCGCATCGCCTTCGGCGCCAAGATCAACCAGACCGTGCAGACGCTGCTGGAGGCCGAGGCCTATCCCGGCCCGTCGCTGGTCATCGCCTACAGCCACTGCATCGCCCACGGGTATGACCTCGTTCACGGCGCGGACCAGCAGAAGCTGGCGGTGGAGTCCGGCATCTGGCCGCTCTACCGCTTCGATCCCCGCCGGATCGCCGAAGGGCAGCCGCCGCTGCAGCTCGACTCCGGCCCGCCCAAGGCGTCGGCCCGCGAATACATGCGCAACGAGACCCGCTTCCGCATGGTCGAGAAGCAGGATCCCGCGCGCTTCAAACGGTTCCTCGACAAGGCCAGCCGGCAGGCGGCCCAGCACTATGCGATCTATCAACAGCTCGCGGGCGTCACCGTGCCGCGAGTCGAGAGCGAGGAGGAGGAGGCATGACCATGGACCTGTCGACGACCTATCTCGGGCTCCGCCTGCCGCACCCCTTCGTGCCGGGCGCCTCGCCGCTGGTGGACGACCTCGACACCGTCCGCCGCCTGGAGGACGCCGGCGCCGCGGCGATCGTCATGCACTCGCTGTTCGAGGAGCAGATCGCGCGCGAGCAGATGGCGACCGCCCGCCATCTGGACGCGGCCGTGGAGTCGGCCGAGGCGCTCACCTACCTGCCCGACACCGACGCCTTCGCCCTCGGGCCCGAGGAGTACCTGGAGCACATCCACAAGCTCAAGGCGGTGCTGTCGATCCCGGTGATCGCCTCGCTCAACGGCGCCACCGAGGGGGGGTGGCTCGGCTATGCCCGATTGATCGAGAACGCGGGCGCGGACGCCCTGGAGCTCAACGTCTACTCGCTGGCGACCGATTTCACCGAGAGCGGCGAGATGATCGAACGGCGCACGCTCCACATGCTGGAAGCGGTCAAGCGCTCGATCGGCATCCCGGTGGCGGTGAAGCTCTCCCCCTTCTACACCTCGCTCTCGCACTTCGCCCACCGGCTCGACGAGCGCGGGGTGGACGGGATCATCCTTTTCAACCGTTTCTATCAGCCGGACATCGACGTCGAGACCCTGGAGGTGGCGCCCACGCTGCGCCTCTCGGACTCCTCGGAGCTGCTGCTGCGCCTGCGCTGGCTGGCCATCCTTTCTGGAAGGATCAAGGCCTCGCTGGCGGTCACCGGCGGCATCCACTCCGCGCTCGACGCCGTGAAAGCCGTGATGGCCGGGGCCGACGCCGTCCAGGTCGTCTCCGCTCTCCTGCGGCACGGCCCCGACCATCTGACCAACCTGCGCCGCGACCTCGCCCTCTGGCTGGAGGAGCACGAATACGAGTCGCTGGAGCAGATGAGGGGGAGCATGAATCTGCTGCGCTGCCCCAACCCCGCCGCCCACGAACGGGCGAATTACATGACGGTTTTGCAGAGCTGGTGGGGGTGAGAGACCATTACGAACGGCTTGGAACGATCCGGAACCGCCGCTTTCCTTCGATGCGGTAGGTTTCGAAATCGTCGTGATCGATCGTGAAGATCGTCACCAGATTCTCTCTCCGCGCCAGATGGACGAGCGTGGCATCAGCGAAGTCCATGGGACGATCTTTGTAACGCTCCATCAGCATTTCCAGATCGGGTAGGTCCTCATCACCGATCGGGAGCACAATCACGGCGCCGGAGCGGAGGAATCCCCAGGTTCTGGTGAATTCGTGAGGTCCACCGACCAGGTGAAAGACCTCTGCGAGCACGGCCGCGGAGGTGGCCATTGGAAGAGGAAGCCCTGGAAATACTTCGGCGCAGGCGTGGTGCCACGGGTCTTTGCGATCGAGGAGAGCCAGGATCGCGCCCGTATCGATGAGCCCGCGAGGATTATCGGCCATATCGGCGTGCGAGCTTTTCACGGACCAGGGCGCTGGCGTTCTCGGCTC
>QHVW01000253.1 GCA_003223675.1 Acidobacteriota bacterium | reverse complement strand
GCCCAGAATATTGATCAGCTTGTCGATAACTTCTTCGAGCTTTGCAGGCTTGAGAGCACCGACCCGATAAAGGACCAAAGAGCGATCGGCGGTAAAGATCCGATTCGGTCGCACATTGCTGAGCTGTCTCAAGCTGCCAGATGCAAAGTCTTCATCTCCGAGGAGGACTGCATAGCGATCGTGAAGCTGTCGGCTGGTGATCTGGCAAAGGATCAGATCGTCGCCCTCAAGTGGGCTGAGGACGAGCGCCGGACGTCTTTTGGAATCCGACAGGTTTGAGAATGGGAACGGGACTACGACAACGTCCCCTCTTACAAACCCTGCCAAGCCTCGTCCTCCTCGGGGCGAAGCCAGTCTTTCGCCAGGGAGAGCTCGCTCGCTTGGGCGGCATCAAAGCTGGGGTGGAGCTTGATATTCAAGAATTGTACGAAGTCGAGGATCTCCGACAGGAGGGTCTCAGGAGTTTGCTCGATCTCGTTGAGTAGAAGCTCTCTCGTCGTCATACGAGTAGCTTATCGAACCTTTTCCATGGTTTCGAGCCTTTCCGGGCTTTTCTCACCACTCACCTCCCGCCCCCCCAGCGCCCGCGCCTCGATGAAGATCCTCTGGATCTCCGGATGGCGGCGCCGGATCTCCCCCTCCAGCCGGTTGATCGACTCGGTGATCTGCCCCGGCGGGAGCCCGGGGCGGAAGTCGATCTCCAGGTTGAGCAGCACCTCCTCGGGGGAGAGATGCATGGTGAGCGGGCACTGGGCCCTGACCACCGCCGGATCGCCGGCCACGATCTCGCGGATGCCCTGGAGCACCTTGGGGTCCGCGCTCTCGCCGAGCAGCAGCCCCTTGCTCTCGTGCACCAGCAGGGAGGCGACGCCGGCGAGGAGGAGGCCGATGAGGATGGAGGCGATGCCGTCGGCGGCGGGGGAATTCCACAGGTGCCCCAGGAAGACGCCCAGGAAGGCGAAGACCAGACCGACCAGCGCCGCCGAGTCCTCGAAGAAGAGGATGAGGATCGACGGGTCCTTGCTGGTGCGCAGGGCCTTCCAGACCCCCCGCTCGCGGATCAGCGGCCGGAGCTGCCGCCTGGCCAGCACCCAGGAGATCCCCTCGAAGACGAAGGCGATCCCCAGCGAGACGTAATTCCAGGTGGCGCTCTCCAGCGGGTGGGGGTGGAGGAGGTGGGTGACCCCCTCGTAGACCGACATCCCGCCGCCGACGCCGAACAGCAGCATCGCCACCACCAGACTCCAGAAGTAGAGCTCCTTGCCGTGGCCGAAGGGGTGGGTGGCGTCCGGCGGCTTCTTGCTCCGGCGGATCCCCAGCAGGAGGAGGATCTGGTTGCCGGTGTCGACCAGCGAGTGGATCCCCTCCGAGATCATGGCCGAGCTGCCGGTGAAGCCCGCGGCCACGAATTTGGTGACGGCGATAGCCAGGTTCGCGGCCATGGCGCCGTAGATCGCGATCGGCCTTTCGTGGGATGGCATGATGGGGGAGGGAGGGCGCTCCGGCGTCCGGCGCGCCCTCCGAGGGTCCTACCGGCCTCTGTGGACCTCCTCGAGCACGCTGTGATCGGGAGCGTCCACGGCCTCGTCGAGCCGGCCGGTGATCTCGTGGTGGCCCACGTGATGGTCCCGCGTGAGCTCGTTCTCCTCCGGCGAGAGGGTGGCGCGGATGAAATTCTCCTTGAGAAGGTCGCCGAGGCCCGTTCCGGTGGCCGCGTCCGCCGGCGCGATGGACGCCATGGCGGGATCGGTGAGCGCGTCGCCGCCGGGAACGGGTACGGGGACCTCCCCCGGGATCGGCCCGGCCGCGGCGGAGGGCGCCGTCTCGTCCGCCGGGGTCGGGACCGAATTGAGAGTATTCCGATCGAGGAGAGTATTCCGGTTGTCGTCGTGGCGCATGAGGTGGTTCCTCCTTCTCCCCCAGGCTCCTGCAAAGGACGGGCCGGAAAAACGAACGGTCCGGAGCCGAAGCCCCGGGCCGCCGGACCGTCTCGGAAAAGAGAGGTGTTACAGCGTTTCGAGCCCGGCGCGGGTGGCCGGCTCGTTCTGCAGGCGCCGGAGGATGCCGCTGACCAGCCGAACGACGTCGAGCGTCGCCTGATCGCGCTCCAGGGCCTCCTGCAGCATGTGGAGGGCGGAGAGGGCCTCGCGCTCGGTGCCGAGCACGCGGAAGGTGGCCATCGTCTCCGTCACCAGAGCGCGCACCTCGGCGGTGCGCCCCTGGCGGAGCCAGACGCTGGCGAGGTCGAGCGAGACCAGGCCGGCCTGGTAGGCCAGCCCC
>QHVW01000252.1 GCA_003223675.1 Acidobacteriota bacterium | reverse complement strand
TCCCCCTGGATCCACTCCTGGTGCGCCGCCACCGCGGCGGTCATCTCGGGATCGGCCTGGAAACGGACGCGGATGCGGTCCGCGTAATCCAGATCCTGCTTCTTGCGCTCCTGCTGCACGAGGTGCACGAACTCTCGCGCCAGCCCCTCGGCCTCCAGCTCCGGCGTCAGCTCGATCTCCAGGGCCACCAGCAGCTCGCGGTCCCCCTGGATCGCCGTGCCCGGCCGCTCGATCAGCCGCACCTCCACCTCCTCGGCGGAGAGATCGGCGGGACCGTCCGCGAGCTGGATGGTGATCTTCCCCGCCCTCTCGAGCTCGGCGGCGAGGGCGTCGCCGTCCGCCGAGTCGAGCGCCTTCTTCACCTCGGGCATCTTCTTGCCGAACCGGGGCCCGGTCTTGGGGAAGATCGGCTTCACCTCGTGATGGACGTAGACCGAGCGATCGGCGGCCCAGCGGACCTCCTTCACGTTCAGCTCGTCCCTGAGGATGTCGAGGTAGGGCTCGACCGCGGGCCGGAGCGACTCGTCCGCCGTCACCAGCGTCACCGCCGAGAGCGGCTGCCGGGTCTTAAGGCTGTGGAGATTGCGGGCCGCGTGGCCGAGGGTGACGATCCGCTGCACGGCGGCCATCCCCTTCTCCAACGGCTCTTCCTTCCAATCCCCCGGCACGGGCCACCCTTCCAGATGGACGCTCTCCGCGGCATCCTCCTGCTGGCTGCGCACGAGATGGCCATGCAGCACCTCGGCCACGAAAGGCGTGAACGGCGCGATCAGCCGGGCGAGCGTGGTGAGCACCTCGTAGAGCGCGGCGTAGGCGCTCGTCTTGGCGGCTTGATCCTGACCGTCCTCAGATCCGTTCGGGGCCCAAAACCGGGCGCGGCTGCGGCGGATGTACCAGTTCGTCAGGTCGTCCAGGAACGCCTCGATGGCGCGCGCCGCGCCGGTGATCTCATAGCCGTCGAGCGCACCTGTGACCTCCTCGGTCAGCCGGTCGAGCCGGAGCAGGACCCAGCGGTCGAGCGCCGGCCGCTCGGTGAACGGCGGCACGGCGTGGCCCGAATTTGATCCGGGGTGGGGCCGCCAGCCGTCCAGATTGGCGTAGATGGTGAAGAACGACAGCGCGTTCCACAGGGGGAGCAGGAATTTCTGCGCCGCCTCGCGCACCAGCTTGGCCGAGAAGCGCGACGGCACCTCGGGGTTGTTGACGCAGAAGTACCAGCGCATGGCGTCCGCGCCGGTCTCGGCGATCACCCCCATGGGCTCGACCACGTTGCCCAGGCGCTTCGACATCTTCCGGCCCTGCTCGTCGTTGACGTGGCCGAGCACGATGCAGGTCTTGTAGGCGACCGAATCGAACAGCAGCACCGCCAGGGCGTGCAGGGTATAGAACCAGCCGCGGGTCTGGTCCACGGCCTCGGAGATGAAGTCCGCCGGAAACTGCTTCCGGCCGTCGATCAGCTCCCGGTTCTCGAACGGATAGTGATGCTGGGCGAAGGGCATGGCGCCCGAATCGAACCAGGCGTCGATCACCTCCTCGGTCCGCCGCATCGTCCCCTTCCCACACTCGGGGCAGGGCCAGGTGAATTCGTCGATATAGGGCCGGTGCGGATTGAACTGCTTCTGATCGTAGACGTCCGCCGGCTTCTCGCGTTCCGAGACCCTGAACAGCTCCTCGTAGGAGCCGATCACCTTCTGATGCTCGCACTCGGTGCAGAGCCAGATGGGGAGCGGCGTCCCCCAGTAGCGCCGGCGAGAGAGGGCCCAATCCACCACGTTCTCCAGCCAGTTGCCGAACCGCCCCTCGCCGATGTGCTCGGGGTGCCAGTGGATCTCCCTGTTCTTCGCCACCAGCTC
>QHVW01000363.1 GCA_003223675.1 Acidobacteriota bacterium | reverse complement strand
GCGCTCTTGGCTCTCAGGCCGCTTTTGACAAACCATTTCCTATCAGAGGGTTACAGAGGGGTCTTGAGGGCGTCCGGGCCTTCACTGTGAGGCAACAGGACTGCGCGGGAGGCGGAGGGGACAAGCCTTTTCTTTTTGACTCTCGGGGTGCTGCCCCCTTAAAATACGTATCCGATACGTAGGAGGCGATCTTGCACAAGAAACTTACGATTACGGTGGATGAGGAGGTCTATGAAGGCCTTCATCGCGTGATCGGCCGGCAGAAGATCAGCCAGTTCATCGAAAGTCTGGTCCGCCCTCACGTGGTTCCTCAAGACCTGGCCGACGCTTACCGGGCGATGGCAGCGGACGAAAGCCGTGAGGCCGAGGCTCACGAGTGGGCGGAAGCCACGATCCGGGACGTCGCGGATGAAGCGCGGTGAGGTCTGGTGGGTCGACTTTGAGCCTTCGATAGGAGGCGAGATCCAAAAGCGGCGGCCTGCCGTCATCGTCAGCAACGACGCTTCCAATCAGTTCCTGAACCGGGTCCAGGTCGTTCCCCTGACCAGCAATGTGAGCCGGTTGTACCCGAGCGAAGCCTACGTCACCCTCGAAGAGCAACAACGGAAGGCGATGGCCGATCAGTTGGCTACAGTCAGCAAGAGCAGGCTCCAGCAGCGGATCGGCAGGTTGTCGGAGGATGATGTCGAGAGAGTCGAACAGGCCATCAAGGTTCAACTCGGTTTGAGCTCGTAGGCGGGGGTAGTGGGGGGGCGAGAACACCGCACCCTGGAAGAGGAAGAGGCCACCCCAGCCAAGGCGCGATGTCCACAGGCGCCAGGCGCTTGGATGACTGACGATAACTGACTGATTCCTTCGGGCCAGAGCCCGGAAAAGCCGGCCCGCCGGCGGGAATGAGGCGTTCGCCGGGCCCGGCGGTTGATCGGCCGACCCCGGCAGGCGAGCCGCCGGTTGCGGCAGGAGGCTTGCCGGGGCCGGCGGGCCTTTCGCCGGGGCCGGCAGACGAACGGCCGGGCGCGGCGGGTCTTTTGCCGGGGTCGGCGAACGAACGGCCGGGGCCGGCAAGCCTCCTGCCGCCTCCGGCGGACGAGCGGCCGGCTCCGGCGAAAGACCCGCCGGCCCCGGCCGTTCCCGATTCGTCCCCAAAAATCACTTCCTTGCGTGTCATAATCTCCCCTGCCCGCCGGCGGCGGTTCCCGGTGGCCGGAATCTCGAAGAGGGAGATTGGATGGCGAAGAAGCGAGGATCGGCTCGGTTGAGGTATTCGTCCGAGGTCTGGCAGGTGGGGGCGGTCTGCCTGCCGCAGTGGATGACCCGGAGCGGCGGCGAGGTCTGCCGGGGGTGGATGGCGGTCTGTGTGCGCGGGGGCTCGAAATCCTTCCAGCTCTCGGAGATAGGGCCGGAGGAGACGATCCCCCAGCTCCTGGGAAGCGTCATCGCCAGGGCCCTCAAGAGGTGGCGCACCCGTCCGTGGCGCATCCAGGTCTCCGATCCGGCGTGGGTCCCCGCGCTGGAGAGCGCGCTCGCGCCGCGGGGGCTGGTGGTCGAGGTCGCGGCTGAGACGCCGCTGTTGCGCGGGCTCCTGGAGGACCTGCCGCGCCGCCTGGCCCGGCTGGACCCCCGTCCGGACGCGCTCACGGGCGACGGCGTCACGCCGGACCGTCTCGCCGCTCTGGCCCGGGCCGCCGCCACGTTCATGGCCGCTTCCGGGTGGCGCCATCTGAATGAGGACGACCTGATCCGCATCGAGGCTCCGGAAACCGAGACCGGGCTCGGCTTCTTCAGCCTCTCCCATACGGGAGGACGGTCCGCTCCCAGTCTGATCTTCTTCCCCGATGCCCAGACGTTCGAGAGCACCTTTTTCCTCGAGAACGATGCGGACGATCTCGACGAGGATCCCGGCGTCTTCGATCCCGGCGAGAGCACGCTTCTGGACGCCGGGGAGGAGGATCTCGACGCGGCCGAGGAGTGGGAGGAGGAGGACGACGACGAGAGGGAGTGGGTGGTCGAGCTTCTCTCGCCGTCGGCCGCGCCGGCCGGGGACGTCGAGCTCTGGCAGGCCCACGGGCTTCCCTGGGCCGGAGAGCGCCTCCTGCCCGTGGCAACGCTGAGGACGGACCGTGCCGTCCTGCGGCCGGACCGCCGCCAGCTCGCCTTCTTCGAGGGGCTTCTCGCCACCCTGGCCGCCACCTCCGAGGAGGAGCTCGATACCGGCCGCTGGGAAAAGCGGGTCTCCACGGCCGAGGGGGAAGCCCGCTACGTCCTCACCCTGCCGGGGCTCCTGGAGCCTGAGGACGAGGAGCCGGTTTTCATCCTGGCACCCCCTGAAGAGCTTTCTCCGCGGAACCGCGCCGAGGATCTGGTGGCGCGCGCCGAGCAGACCCTGGGGCGCCGGGGGGTGCACCTGGCCCGCCAGGCGCTGGAGATCTGGCCGGACTGCGCCGACGCCTACGGCTTTCTCGCCCGCCGCGCTCCCGACCGCGAATCCGCCGCCCGGCTGTACGAGCTGGGGATGGCCGCCGGGGAACGGGCGATGGGGACCGAGACGTTCGAGCAGGCCGGTTATTTCTGGGGATTGGTGGAGACCCGGCCCTACATACGGGCCCGCGCCGGGCTGGCCAAGGTCCTGGTGGAGCAGAAGCGGCTCGGGGAAGCCGTGGAGCACTACCAGGAGATGCTGCGCCTGAATCCCAACGACAACCAGGGGGTGCGCGACATCCTGGTCAATCTGCTGATCGAGCTCGGCCGGGACGAGGAGGCCTGGACGTTGCTCGCGTCCTATCCGGAAGACGGGGCCTTGCTGGCGTTTCCGCGCGCCCTCCTCTCCTTTCGCCGCCACGGCGACTCCCCGGAGTCCCGGCAGACGCTGAAAAAGGCCATCCAGCTCAACCTCTTCGTCCCCGGCATGCTGCTCGGCGACCTCGAGCCGCCGCCCCGGGGCGATTTCTACTCCCCGTCCGGAGAGCGCGAGGCCGGGCTCTACCTCGCTCTCTCACGCCATACCTGGGCCGGGACGGAGGGCGCGCTCGAATGGCTGCGGAAGCGCACCGCGCCGCCTCCCCGCCCGGCGAAGCGCAAGGGAAAGGGGAAGAAGAAAAAAGCGCGGCGCTGACGGGACCGGCCGCAAGGCCCCCCGGTGTGCTACGATCGGATGGATTCCGTCTCAGCTTCGTCCCGCCGCTCGCGCGGCCTGTTTTCGAAAGGTCTGATCTTATGGCTCTTTCCAACCTCAAGGGCTCCCCCCTCGTCCTCCTCGGCCTCGGGCTCCTTCTCGCGGGCGCGGCGGAGGCGACGATCACCAATTCGCGGTGCGTCGGCAACCTCCAGTCCCCGCTCTCCCCCGGCAACAGTTGCACGGCCAACGACGTGACCTTCATCCTGGTCGGCCTGGGGGATCAGACCAATGGTTGCCTGAATACGAGCGATACGGTCAGCATCTATCTGGGCGCCCAGCTCCAGAACACCAGCGGCCAGACTCGCTACGACATCGGGATGTTTGTCTACGACTACCTGGGCACCGGCGATCCCACCCCCAACGCTTTCGGCGGCCTCCAGTGCGCCGTGGAGGCGCTGCGGCCCGCCTATGCGACGGCGGGGGTCACCACCTGCGGCCCCCTCAACCTCTCCGGGGGCAGCGGGCCGTTCTACAACGACGACGGCGACGGCTGCGGCGATCTGGTCAAGGGGATGTGCAATAACGCCAACGTGTTCATGAAGTTCACCTCGCCGGTCACCCTCAAGTGCACGGACAACGTCGGCCCTGGCACCAGTACCCAGCCGGACGGCTTCGTGGACATCCCCACCTGCGCCACCTGGGGCAACAGCAACAAGGAGGTGGGACCGAACGGCACGTGCACCGACGAGTCGAGCGTCGAGCCGGGCACCGGTGCGAAGTGCAACTGCGCGGTCATCAACTCGAACATCCCGTTGCCGCGGATCGCCCCCTCCTGCTCCTGCACCCCCACGCCGGTGCGCCCGGGGCAGTCCTCGGCCTGTACGGTGAGCTTCACCAACACGATTCCCAACTGCACGGCCACCACCCCCACCACCAGCACCCCCGAGCGCTTCGAGTGCGGCACGGGGAGCTTCCTGCGCTTCAAGGTCGGCTACAGCTCGGCCCAGGGGCAGGTGCTGAGCACCGCCTCCTCGCCGGCCACCCCCACCGAGACCACCAGCGGCTCGGTGGCCGTGGACACCACCAACAGCCAGGTGGTCTGGACGCCGCGCAACACCACCGCCTCGGGGACCAGCCTGGGGGTGATCGGGCCCAACGAGTCGGCGAGCATGACCTATCAGTTCTACGTCAACCCGACCGTGGCGAGCGGCACCACGATCAACCAGACGGTGACCCTGTACTGGTCGAACACCGGGCCTGCGGGGTCCTGGTCGGACGAGGTGGCCAAGACCGCCCAGACGGTGAATTGCAGCTTCGCGGTGTCGAACCAGGCCACCTGGGCCCGCGTCTCCTCGTTCGCCGCGCGGGAGGAGGACGGCCGCGTGGCCCTCGAGTGGGAGACCGCGGCCGAGGTGGGCACGGTGGCGTTCGAGGTCGAGCGCCTCGATGCCGCCAGCGGCCGGTTCGTCCCGGTCGCCGAGCGGGCCGTGCCGGCCGTGGCGCAGCTCCCTGGCGGGCGGTATCGCCTGATCGATACGGCGGCCCCTCGTGGGCAGAAGCTGACCTACCGTCTGGTGGAGGTGGACCAGAAGGGCGCGCGGGAGGTCTTCGGCCCCTACCGGGTGACGGTAGAGCGGGAGCGCCCCTCCGGGCTGGCGAAGGATCAGGAGCGCGATTTCACGGCCGATTTCACCGCCAAGACCAAGCCTGTTTCGCCGCGCCTCGCCAGGGCCTCGCAGGCTATGGCGAAGGCCGCGCCCGCGGCCGCCGGCACGTCCACGACGCGCCGGGCGCGGGTGGAGGTGAGCCGGTCCGGCCTGGTCCGGGTGCACGCGCAGGACCTCGCGAACGCCCTCGGCAGTACCCTGGATGAGACCTCGGGCCTGATCCGTGGCGGGCGCCTGCGCCTGAGCCACACGGGCCAGGACGTGGCCTGGCAGCCGGCCGCGGACGGCGACGGGCTCGTGTTCTACGGCGAGGCGGTCCAGAGCCCCTACACCAGCGTCAACGTCTACTGGCTGGAGCGCGGCACCGGGCAGGCGGTGGCCACGGCGTCGGCTTCGGCGGGAGCCGGTCCGGCGGCGACCTCCTTCATGGACACCCTGCACCTGGAGACCGACGCCATCCCAGGGGTCTCGGCGCCGCTGCCGGTGGAGGACTTCTGGATCTGGAAGAGCCTCTTCCCCGGCTTCCCGGGCTATGACCGCGCCGCGCTCAGCGTCCAGGTGCCGGCGCCCGCGGTAGGCTCTGCCACGCTGACGATCAACCTGTACGGCTTCGCCGACTCGCAGCGGATCGGCCTGTCGGTGAACGGCCAGTCGTTCGGCGAGATCGCCTGGAGCGGCAGCGGCCCCTATACAGGGACGGTGGCGGTGCCGTCGGGCCTCCTCCAGGACGGCGCCAACCAGATCGAGATCGTGGCGCTGGACGCCGCGCGCGGCCTCTGGCTCGACTCCTTCGATCTCACCTATCCCCACCTCTACCGCGCGGCGGCCGACCGCCTCGCCTTCCGGGCCGCCGCCGGCGGGACGGTCTCCCTGAGCGGGTTCCGCTCCTCGGACGTGGCGGTGTGGGACGTGGCGCA
>QHVW01000639.1 GCA_003223675.1 Acidobacteriota bacterium | reverse complement strand
GGGGCAGCGGCTGCGGATGTCGGACCTCAGCAAGGACCCGCGCTCGGTCGGCTTCCCCCCCAACCATCCGCCGATGCGCTCGCTGCTGGCCGTGCCGGTGCTCTGCAAGAGCCCGTTCAAAGGGAACCTCTACCTGGCGGAGAAGGCCGAGGGAGCCCCGTTCACACCCGAGGACGAGGAGAGTCTGATCCGCTTCGCCACCAAGGCCGCGATCGCCATCGACAACGCCCACCTGCACATGCGCCTCAACGATCTGGCGGTGGCCGAAGAGCGGCTGCGCATCGCCCACGAGATGCACGACGGCCTCGCCCAGGTGCTCGCCTACGTCAACACCAAGGCGCAGGCGGTGAAGGCGTTCCTGGGCAACGGCCGTACCGAGGAGGCCACCCGGCAGCTCGACCAGCTCGCCGCCGCCGCCCGCGAGGTCTACGCCGACGTGCGCGAGTCGATCATCGGCCTGCGCAGCGCCGCCGTGCCCGGGCGCACGGTCAGCGACCTGCTCCAGGACTACGTCAATACCTGGCAGGCCCACACGGCGGTCCAGTGCAGCCTGCGGATCGACGGCGACCCCCGGCTCACCCCCAACGCCCAGCTCCAACTGCTCCGCATCGTCCAGGAATCGCTCGCCAACGTGCGCAAGCACGCCAACGCGACCGTGGTGAGCCTCTCCCTCGAGCAGGCGGCCTCGATGCTGCGGGTGGTGATCGAGGACAACGGCGCCGGATTCAAGCCGGGCGAGCTCGGCCGGGCCGAGCTGCCGCGCTTCGGCCTCGCCACCATGCGCGAGCGCGCGGAGACGATCGGCGGCACCTTCATTCTCGACTCCACCCTCGGGTCCGGCACCCGGGTCACGATAGAATTACCCTCCCCTCCACCTTCTTTCGAGACTCTCCAGGAGAGCCCATGAAAATCGTGATCGCCGACGACCACGCCCTCTTTCGCGACAGCCTGCGCAGCCTGCTCGAGGCCCATGGCCTGGAGGTGTTGGGCGAGGCCAGGAACGGCCGCGAGGCCGTCGAGCTCGCCCGCAAGCTGAAGCCGGAGGTCCTCCTGATGGACCTCTCGATGCCCGAGATGGACGGCCTCGCCGCCACCAAGCTGATCAGCGCCGACCAGCCCGAGGTCAAGGTGGTGATCCTCACCGCCTCCGACGAGGACTCCAAGCTCTTCGAGGCCATCAAGTCCGGGGCGCAGGGCTATCTGCTCAAGAATCTCGAATCCGAGGACTTCTTCAGCCTGCTCGAAGGGGTCAAGCGGGGGGAGCCGGCGCTCACCCCGGCCCTCGCCCGCAAGCTCCTGCAGGAGTTCGCCCGCCCGGCCCAGGCGCCGGTGACCCATCAGGATCCCGACGCGCTGACCGACCGCGAGCGGGAGGTGCTGGAGCTGCTGGTCAACGGCATCACCTCGAACCGCAAGCTCGCCAAGCAGCTCGGCGTCAGCGAGAACACGGTCAAGTTCCACGTCCGCAACATCCTCGACAAGCTCCACCTCCACAACCGCGCGCAGGTGGTCAGCTACGCCATCCGCCACCGGATCGTGGAGACCACGACGGAGTAAGAAAAAGGGCGCGGATCGCTCCGCGCCCCAGGAAAACGACTCCCTCCGGTGCTGCTATGAAGACGGGAGAGGGTCAGGCGTATGCGGCCACCTCCCGTACCGGTGTCTGCACCGCCTCGGGCGCCAGCTCGGGCGGGATCACCAGCACACTCGCCGTTCCGCGGCGGACCACGTCCGCGGCCACGCTGCCGAGCAGGAAGCGCTCGAACCCACCCCTGCCGTGGGTGCCGAGAACGACGAGATCGGCCTGCCATTCACCCGCCCTCTCCCGGATCTCCTGCTCCACCTCTCCATACAGAAGCCGTGCTTCGGGCCGCCGGCCGCTCCAGGCGGCGTTGCGGTTGACGAAGGTCTCGAGCTCCTCCATCGCCGCCGCCTCGCTGGCCGGAGCCAAGTCCTTGGCGGCGAACAGCTCGCGGTCCTGCGGCGAGATCACGAACACGGCCTCGAGCTCCGTCTCGGGGCCGCGCGCGATCTGGCCCAGGATCTCCAGGCCTCTGCGGAACGCCACCGCCGACAGCGGCGACAGATCGACCGGCATCAGCACCCGCCGGAGCGGGGACTGGAGCCGGCCGCGGACCATCAGCACGGGCCGGGTGGCCTTGCGGATCACCCGGTCGGCGGTGGAGCCGAACAGCTTCGAGAGCTGCGGCGACTCCGTCGAGCCGACGAAGATCAGGCCCGCGTTCATCTCCTCCGCGGCTTCGATCACCACCCGATGGGGGGGACCATACGCGATGACCGTACCCGCGATCTCCTCCTTGCGGATGCCCAGCCGGGCGATCTGATCGGCGAGGCGCTGCTCGGCGAGCTTCTTCTCGACGTCGAGGGTCTCCTGGATGAAGGCCTCGGTGAGATAGGGGCCCGCCGAATAGGCCCACTGCGGCTGGAAGGCATGCACGAGACCGACCCGCGCCCCGGAGGCCCGGGCCACGTCGAGCCCGGCGCGCACGACGTCGTCGCTGAGCTCGGTCAGTGAGGTTCCAATGACAACGGTGTCGATGATTTCGAACATGGCGGACCTCCTTTGCTGGGCCGGTTGATCCGACCGATCAGTTGATCGGGATCGGCAGCCCCTTGGGCTCCTCCAGCTTCGGTACCGGGAGACGGACCTCCAGCACGCCGTCGAAGAATTTGGCCTCGATCTTCGCCGGGTCCGCCTTGAAATTCAGCGGCAGGCGGC
>QHVW01000638.1 GCA_003223675.1 Acidobacteriota bacterium | reverse complement strand
GCCGCGAGCAGGTCCCGCTCCTGGGCAGGGGAGGAGGCCAGGATCCGTTCCGCCAGGGCCCGGAAGCGATGGACCCGGTGCCGCCGGTCCAGCTTCACCGCCGCCGGCCCGAAGATCTCCGCCAGCTCGCCCGCCCCCTGCCGGCGCAGCAGGTCCATCTGGAAAAAGCGGTCCTGCGCGTGGAGGAACCCGAGCGCGCGGGCGGCGTCCAGCCGGTTCACGGCGTGGATCGTCGGCACCCCGAGATCGTCCCGCTCGACCTCCACCGGCGCCGCGAGCCCCGCGAGCCGCCGCTCGCCGTCGAGCCGCGGCAGGCTGCCCCTCATCTGGTCATAGACCCAGATCCCGCCGGCCACGAGGACCAACGCCAGGAGGACGATCAGCGCCGTGAGAGCCAGGAGGACGCGGCGCAGGACGGACCGCCGCCTGCGGCGAGGTCGGGCCATCGGTCTGGACGGCGATCTGCGGAGGGGTTGGGCCATGGGTCTCCTCTCGTTCGGCGGAAACAGTCTCCCAAGTTTCCCGGATGGCGGCCCAGGCCGCAAGAGAAAAATCGCAAAGAGATTTAAGAAGATCTTGACATTCTCCTGGCCAGGATTCGCGGTTCTCAGAAGCTTTTGCCCGGTCATTGGGATCGGACAAATTTCTCGACTCTGGAGGAGTTGTCATGTTGAAGAAGTTGTTACTCACCTCCCTCGTGCTCTGCCTTCTTCTGTTCGGCACCACGCGCCTGAGCTTCGCTGGCCAGGTCGATAGGGAGACATCCCAGAATCCGCTGGCCAGCATGATGAAGGAGGGGTGGAAACCGGTGACGGACGGGGTGCTGCAACGGACGAGCGCGAACGGTGGAGTGGAGTCCTTCGCGTTCGGCAGCGAGGGCTTCTCCTGGATGGAGACCCAGATGCAGGCGCAGGTTCTGAAGATGCGAGAGGCCTACACGGTGCATCCTTCCAAGGATCTGGCCAAGGCGATCGACGGGCTCCGGGCCCAGATCGCGCGGATTCACCAGGCTCGTCAGAGCGGTGCGCTCACCCGTTCACTGGAAAAGGTGGTGATCAACGGATGCGACATCGCCTATGGTGCGAGCGGCGGTACCGGTCCCGTGAGCAGCGGTGGCGCGACCGCGACCGCCAGCGCCTACTTCCATAACAATTGTGGCTATAGCGGCGATACCTATGCGTATGCGCACGCCGTGGCTACCCAAGGTACGACGACCACGGACGTCACGCAGACCGACCCCAAGACCGGTACCTGGATCGATAGCTCCGCAACGGCCACCGCGCCGGGGAGCATCAACTGTGAGTCCGACGCCTATGCCAGCGTAGCTAGTTACTCGCTCGGGATTTCCTTCTCCTATACCCCACCCACCAACTATCAGTGCTTCCCGCCAATCAGCGTTTCGATCTCCGGCCCGTCCCTGGTCTCGATCACGGGCTACGCCTGCAAGACCGTCACCTGGACCGCCAACGTGACCGGCGGCGCCTCACCCTACTCCTATAGCTGGACTGTGGACGGCTACCCCGCAGGTACGGTAAACCCCCACTCGGAGACCTACTGCGGTGATAATTTCGACGATTCTCAAGTCGTGAACGTGCAGGTAACGGTGACCGACTCGCTCAGCCAGAGCGCTTCGAACACCGCCTCGACCACCATCAGCTACCGCCGGAGCACGACCACCTGCGATCCCTACGCAGCCAACAGCGCTTACGTCATCTGCCCGCAGCAGCCTTATTGACCTCCTGTCTCACCGATCTACCAGGCGGGGCCGCTCCGGCGGCCCCGCCTTCTTCTTTCGGAGAGATCTCCTCTTTCTGCTTCACCTCTTCAGAAATCCGCGAGGCGCCCGGCTGCCGGGCGTCTCGTTCTTTTGGGGCCCCGGCGCGGATAAACTCTCCCCGCCATGGCCGACGCCACCTACCCGGACCTCCGCGCCTTCCTCGACCAGCTCCGCCGCGACGGCGACCTCGCCATCGTGGAGGCGCCGGTCGACGCCCATCTGGAGGCGGCGGAGATCCACCGGCGGGTGATCGCGGCCGGCGGTCCGGCCCTCCTGTTCACCAACGTCCGCGACCGCGACTTCCCGCTCGCCACCAACCTCTCGAGACCCTCCTGCCGCCGACGCCGGGCAAGCTCTGGGGCGCCCGCGACCTCGCCCGCGAGGCGTTGAAGATCGGCTCCTCCCGGCGCGGCTCGGGGCCGGTGACTGAAGTGGTGACATCCGACGTCCGGCTCGATCGCCTGCCCGTGCTCACCACCTGGCCCGAGGACGGCGGCCCCTTCGTCACCCTGCCCCTGGTCTACACCGAGCATCCGGACGGCAAGGGGCACAACCTCGGCATGTACCGGCTCCAGGTCCACGGCGCCCGGACCACCGGCATGCACTGGCAGATCGGCAAGGGGGGCGGCTTCCACTACGCGGTGGCCGAGTCGCGGGGGCAAGCCCTGCCGGTGACGGTCTTCCTCGGCGGCCCGCCGGCCCTGATCCTCGCCGCCATCGCGCCCCTGCCCGAGAACGTCCCCGAGCTGATGCTCGCCTCGCTGATCGCGGGAGAGCGCCTGAAGCTCGTCGCTACGGGCCCCGGCCCCCATCCCCTCGTCGCGTCGGCCGAATTCGCCCTGATCGGCAAGGTGCCGCCGCGCGTCCGGCGTCCGGAGGGCCCCTTCGGGGATCACTACGGCTACTACTCGCTCCAGCACGACTACCCGGTCTTCGAGGTCGAGACGATCGCCCGCCGCAAGGACGCGATCTACCCCGCGACCGTGGTGGGCAAGCCGCGGCAGGAGGACTTCTTCATCGGCGACCTCCTCCAGGAGCTGCTCTCGCCGCTGTTCCCGATGGTCATGCCGGCCGTCGAGCAGCTCTGGTCCTACGGCGAGACGGGCTACCACTCGCTGGCCGCCGCGGTGGTGAAGCAGCGCTACAAGCGGGAGGCGATGGCCTCGGCCTTCCGCATCCTGGGGGAGGGGCAGCTCTCGCTCACCAAATTCCTCCTGGTGACCGACCGCGCCGTCGACCTCAAGGATTTCCGCGCCGTCCTCACCCACGTTCTCGAGCGCACGCATCCCGAGACCGACCTCTATGTTTTCTCGAACCTCTCGATGGACACGCTCGACTACACCGGCCCGGTGGTGAACGAGGGATCGAAGGGGGTCTGGCTCGGCCTGGGCGATCCGGTGCGCGAGCTCCCCCGCGCTTTCACCGCTCCCGAGATCCCCTTTGGGGTGACGGACGTCCACGTCTTCTCCCCCGGCTGTCTGGTGGTGGGCGGCCCCGCCTACGCGGACGATCCCGGCGCCGCCGCCCGCTTCGCGGCCCATCCGGCCTTCACCGGCTGGCCGCTCGTGGTGCTCACGGACGAGCCCCGCCGCGCCGCCGCGAGCCCCATCAACTTCCTCTGGACCACCTTCACCCGCTTCGAGCCGGCGGCGGACCTCCATGCCGCGGCGACCGGCCTGGTCCGCCACCACGTCTCCTACACGCCGCCCATCCTGATCGACGCCCGCATGAAGCCCTGGTATCCCAAGGAGCTCTTCGCGGACGAGGCGACCGCCGCCACCGTCACCCGGCGCTGGAAGGAGTACTTCCCCGGCGGCAGGGTGGAGATGGGGGATTCGGGGGTGGGGCATTTGACGCCATGACCCCCCACCTCATCATCACCCTGACCATCGCCGGAGCGGCCATGGTGCTCCTGCTCACCGAGCGGCTGCGCGCGGACCTGGTGGCGCTGCTCGTCGTGGTCGCCCTCGGCACCTCGGGGGTGCTCACGTCGGAGGAGACCTTCTCCGGGTTCAGCCGGTCGGCGGTGATCACCCTGCTCGCGATCTTCATCCTCGCCGCGGGGCTGGAGCGCTCCGGCATCACCCGGTGGGTGGGGGACCTCCTGATCCGCATAGCCGGGACGGGCGAGCAGCGGCTGGTGGTGACGGTGATGCTCGCCGGCGCCTTCCTCTCGCTGTTCATGAACAACATCGCCGCCGCCGCCGTGCTCCTCCCGGCCGTCTCCGGCGCGGCCAAGCGCTCGGGGGTCAATCCCACCCGCCTGCTGATGCCGCTCGCCTTCGGCACCATCCTGGGCGGGATGGCGACCCTGCTGACCACCGCCAACATCGTGGTGAGCAGCCTGCTGCGCGACCGCGGCCTCCCCGGCTTCGGCCTCCTCGACTTCGCGCCTCTCGGCCTGCCCATCGTCGTCGCCGGCATCGCCTACGTGGCCCTGTGGGGGCGGCGCCTGCTCCCCGCGCGCTCGCCCGCCGATCTCTTCGAGGACATGCAGCGCCAGGAGGCCAATCTCGCCGAGGTCTACCACCTGGGGGAGACCCTCTCCCGGGCCGGCGTGCCCGCGGGCTCCCGGCTCGCCGGCCAGACCCTCGCCGGCAGCGGGCTGCGTGAGGCCTACGGAGTGAACGTGCTCGCCATCGAGCGCGAGGGGCGCATCCTGCGCGCCCCCGCCGCGGACCTGGAGCTGCGGGCCGAGGACGTCCTCCTGCTCACCGGCGAGATCGCGGGCTCCGGGGCCGGCGACGACCTCGACCGTCTGCCGCCGCGCCACTGGCGCGAGCGCGATCTCGAATCCCGCTCGGTGGTGCTGGTGGAGGCCGTGCTCGCCCCCCGCTCCGACCTCATCGGCCGCACCCTCCGCGAGACCCGCTTCCGCGACCGCTACGGCATGAGCGTGCTCGCCATCTGGCGCGCCGGCCGCTCGCTGCGCACCGGGCTGACCGACCTCC
>QHVW01000637.1 GCA_003223675.1 Acidobacteriota bacterium | reverse complement strand
TGCGGCGGCGTCAGGTCGTCGCGGTGCCGCGGCCACCACTCCGGCAGGGAGGTGACCTCGGGGATGCCCGACGTGTGGCTCAGCAGGTTTTCGATCGTGATCGTCCGGCCGTGGGTGGGGTAGTCGGGCAGGTATTTCGTGATGTCGTCGCTCACGGCGAGCTTGCCGCGCTCCTGGAGCAGCAGGACGGCGGCGGCGGTGAATTGCTTGGTGAGGGAGGCGATCTCGAACACCATGTCGGGCCGCATGGGCACGCCGAGCTCGACGCTGGCGAGGCCGTAACCCTTGCGGAGCACGACCTGGCCGTCTTTCGCGATGAGGACCGCGGCGCCCGGCCCGCCCGCCGGCTAGGAGCGCGAGAAGAGCTGATCCGCGTAGCGGGCGAGATCGCCGTTCGAGACGGCCCGGGCCGCCGGAGTGGCTAGGAGAACGAGCATACAGAGCGAGACCAAAGCGCGACGCATGTCTGACACTCCTTTCCTCCGTAGGGGCGGCCCTGTGTGGCCGCCCTGGGCGGGGGGAATCCCCGTCCGGACACATTCCGGTCCGGACACCCCTCGTCCGGACACACCCCCACCCAGGGCGGCCACGCAGGGCCGCCCCTACAAACATCCATTCCAAAACTGACAGTGGGCTAGGCCAGCACCGGCACGGCGTTCTGTATCGGCCAGCGGGCGGCGCTCTCGCGGAGCTCCTCCATCTCCCGCCAGTAGCCCGCGATCGACTGGCGGCCGGCGTCGCTCAGGCGGACGAGGGTCTGGGTCTTCTTCTCCACGAAGCGCTTTTCGATCTCGACCAGGCCGGCCTCCTCCAGCTTGGAGAGATGGGAGGAGAGGTTCCCCTTGGTGAGGCCGGTGATCCGCAGCAGGAACAGGAAGTCGGCCGCGATCTGCTCGAAGGGGGTGGCGTCCATCGTTCAATCCTCCGCCTGCGCGGACGGTCCGAGCGTCCGGGCGAGTTGCCAGTGATCGCAAAGGCCTCCCAGGATCAGCGCGCCGCCGCAGAGCAGCGCCGCCATCCCGGGATAGACCAGGATCGGAAGCAGGCGGTCGAGCGCGGGATTGAGCGCCCCTTCCGGGTTGACGTGGAACCCCAGCGTGGTGCCAAGGGCCGTGAGCCCCAGCAGCAGGAGGGCCAGGGCCAGATGGGGGCTCTGGGAGAGATCGCGCCGCCGCCAGAGCCAGAGGGTGAGGAAGAAGCAGCCGGCGAGCAGATAGAGCGTCTGCGCGAGGACAGCCCGGAACATCGAGGGCGGCATGATCTCTCCACCGTGGTAATACGCCCAAGGGCTGAGCCACGGCGGCGCGTAGACGGGCCCGCTCGCGGGAAGGATCTGAGGGTGCGATCCGCCTTCCTGGACCACGAACATGCCCGAGGGGAGCGCCAGGACGTACGCGAAGACGATCACCGCCAATAGAGAGGTGAGGAGAAAGCGCCGCACGATCGGACTGACCTGCGGCGGCATCGCGAGCCGCGGGATGGGACCGGCCGGGCTGTAGATCGAAGCCGGGTAGAGCTCCATCTCGGGCTCGGCCGGCTGCTGCTCGACGGCGCCGAAGGTGCGCCGGTAGTACCGCCGGGCCCCGAGCGCCAGCGCCAACGCGCCCACGACTCCGGCAACGCGGAGGAGGGGAGGACCCTCCCAACTCAGGAGGATCAATCCCAGCGGGACTCCGTACTGCAGTCCCTGCAGATCGTTGAAGTGCCGCGTGATGAAACGGATGCGTTCCAGGTCTCGGGTCTCCATATCGGCCTCCTTGAAGGACCGGTTTGTGCGACAGACCTATTATGGAGCCGATCCACGAAGATGTCAACTGGTTTTCGCGGCAAACTTGAAAGAGGGGGGAAGGGGAGTAGGAGCAATCCTTGCAAATTGGCTTAAAATTTGGTCAGGTCTCGCGTTCGAGCCGAGGCGAGGCCTGGAGGCCTGGAGCTCAGCGGCGGGAGTCTCAGGCTCCGCACTTTCACCACGCCGCACTGGCCGAAGGAGACATCCATGCTGAAGGAAAGACTCGTCCGTAAGCTCATCCTGCTGGCTCTGCTGCTCATGGGCACCGCGGCGCTGGTGATCGCCCCGGCGAAGCCCGCGTACGCCTTGATCTGCTGCTCGGCGTGCGACGCGGATCCCGTTCCACTTCCCTGCAACCACGGCTGCAGCCCCTCCTGCTGAGGCGGAAGCCAGGGACAAAAAAGACTGCAGGGACCACAGGGACAAAGGGGCTCCGTTCTCGGTTCTCTCTTGATGTCCTTGGCGTCCTTGCAGTCCCTTGGGTCCTTGGGAGGCCGGCAGGCTGCCCCCGCCCCGGATCTCGAAGGTGTCTTCGACGGTGAGAAGGAGCCTGGGCGAGTCGAGGTCCATGATCTTCCCCTCTCTGAGGCGCTGGGAAGCGTAGCGGATCGGGTGGGGAGAGGGTAAGTAGAAGAAAAAGCGGAGCTTGCAGGCCGGCGGGGACGCCGGCGGTCCCAGGGGGTGGCCCTGGCGGGCCTGGGGATGGGGATTTCTTGCCGCACCGCGTCAAAAACCTCTTGACATCCTTTGCCGCAGTGCGGTAAATTACCCTTGACGCGGACACCCGGGAAAGTCCGCGACCGACTGTCGAGAGGAGGAGCTCCAATGATCCGGCTCATCAAACGCTACGAAAGCCGCAAGCTCTATGACACCGAGGAGAGCCGGTACGTCTCGCTGGACGAGATCGCCACCTGGATCCGCCAGGGACAGGAGGTGCGGGTGATGGACAACGCCAGCAACAACGACGTCACCTCGCAGACCCTGACGCAGATCATCCTGGATGAAGGACGGAAGGGGACCTCGTTCCTGCCGAGCGAGCTGCTGCACGACCTGGTTCGCATCGGCGAGCGGGCCGTCAGCACCGGCATGGAGCAGGTGCAGAACGGCGTCGACAAGCTGATCGACCGCCTGGGACCCGTGCGGCGGGCCCGTGAGGAGATGTCGAGCCTGCGGGGGCGCCTGGAGGAGCTCGAGGCGTCACTCGCCGAATTGGAACGGACCGACCAAGCGGCTGCGGTAGCTGAGCCGCACAACGGCCGCCCCGCGGAGCGCAAGGCTCCCGTGGTGCGCATCGAAACCGAGGGAGAGATCCAAAAATGAACGCGAACGCGATCACGAAAGATATGGGCAAGGCCCTGGACCGTCTGACCGGCGTGGGGCGGAGCCTTTGGCTGGCGGGCGTCGGCGCCGTGGCCGAGGTGGGCGAGGCGGGCCGGGAGACGTTCGACC
>QHVW01000636.1 GCA_003223675.1 Acidobacteriota bacterium | reverse complement strand
CAGCTCAGCTTGCTTTGAGCCCCTCTCTCCCCGCATGGAGGGATGGGAGAGACCCTCATGCCGCAAGCGGCACCCAAGAGGGGTGAAAATTCCGTAGGGGCGGCCCTATGTGGCCGCCCTGGGCGGAGGGCCTGCTCCGGCCCTACGACCCCACCCACCCAGGGCGGCCACATAGGGCCGCCCCTACATACCCCCTCCTATTTTCAGAACAGAGGGGTTGGGGAGTGAGGGTCCTCACCGCCGCCCGAACCGCCGCTCCAGATCCGAATCGGTCATCTGGAGCACGATCGGGCGGCCGTGGGGGCAGGCGTAGGGCTGCTCGGCGGTGAAGAGCTCGGCCACCAGGGCCTCCATCTCGGGGGCGGAGAGCGGGTGGTGCATCTTCACCGCCGCTTTGCAGGCCATGCTGGCGGCCAGGTTTTCCAGGATCTCGCGGACGAGGTCGTCCGCTCCCGCGGTGCCGTCCCCGGAGTCCGCGGCCAGGCTGCGCAGGAGTCTCTCGGCTGCGTCGGCGGAGAGGACCGCAGGGACCGAGGTGAGCGCCAGGGTGCCCCCCGAGAGGACCGCGATCCCGAAGCCGTGCTCCTCGAGACCGGAGGCGAGCTCGCCGATGCGCAGCCTTTCGGCCGGGGAGAGGTCGAGGAGCACCGGCGAGAGGAGGTGCTGCACCGGCGGACGCTCGGCGGCCATGGCCCGGCGCAGGCGCTCGAAGAGGATGCGCTCGTGCGCCACGTGCTGGTCGATCAGATAGAGGCCGTCCGGCCCTTCGAGCATAATCAGCGTCCCCTTGTACTGGCCCAGCAGACGGAACGGGCGGGCCTCGCCGCTGCGGCCGGAGAGCGGCACGATCGGCCTCTCGACGGGGACGTAGGACGGCGTCGCGAGCCGGGTGGGGGTGACCGGGAG
>QHVW01000635.1 GCA_003223675.1 Acidobacteriota bacterium | reverse complement strand
TTCGACCTCTCCCGCCCGCCGCTCCTGCGGCTGGCACTGGCGCGCACCGGCGAGCGGACGCGCCGGCTGGTCTGGAGCTCGCACCACATCCTGCTCGACGGCTGGTGCTTCCCGCTGCTGCTGAACGAGGTCTTCACCCTCTACGGCTCTCCCGCCGCGGCGCTGCCCCCGGCCCGCCCCTACCGCGACTACGTCGCCTGGCTGCGGGAGCGCGACGAGGGCGAGGCCCTGAGCGCCTGGCGGCGGCGTCTGGAGGGCTTCACGGCGCCCACACCGGTGCCGTTCGACCTCCCCGGCGCCCTCGGCCGCGCCCAGGGGGGGCGCCCCGAGGACTACTTCGAGCGCGAGGCCGTGCTGCCGGCGTCTATCACCCGCGGCCTGGAGGGGCTCGCGCAGCGCCTGCGGGTGACGCTCAACACCGTCGTGCAGGGGGCCTGGGCCCTCCTCCTCTCGCGCTACGCCCAGGAGCGCGACGTGGTCTTCGGCGCGGTGGTGTCCGGCCGCCCGGCGGAGCTCCCTGGCGTCGAGTCCATGGTGGGGCTGTTCATCAACACCGTGCCGGTGCGGGTGGAGATCCCGGAGGGGGAGCCCGCGTCCGCCTGGCTGGAGCGGCTCCAGGCGGAGCAGCTCGAGCTGCGCCAGCACGAATGGACCCCCCTCGCCGAGATCCAGAAGCTGGTCGACCTGCCGCCGGGCGAGCCGCTATTCGCCAGCCTCCTGGTGTTCGAGAATTATCCGTTCGACACGGTCGCTTCCGGCGGGGTGGGCGGGCCGCGGATCACGCGCGCCGCCCTCGCCGAGCGCACCAATTACCCGCTCACCCTGACCGTGGTGGCGCGCGGGGAGATCAGCCTGCGCCTCACCGCCGACCGCCGCTTCGAGCCGGCCACGGTCCGGCGCCTGCTGACCCACCTGGAGCGCCTCCTGGAGGGGCTCGCCGCCGACCCGGAGGCGCCGCCGGCCTCCCGGCCGCTGCTCGCCGCGGCCGAGCGCCACCAGCTCACGGCCGAGTGGAGCGGCGCCGCGGACGTCCAGCCGTCCCGGGCCACCATCCCGTCCCTCTTCGCCGCCCAGACGGCGCGCACGCCGGACGCCGTGGCGGTGGTCTGCGGCGAGGCGGAGATCACCTACGCCGAGCTCGACCACCGCGCCCGCCGGGTGGCCGGCCGGCTGCTGCGCCGCGGCGTGGCGCCGGAGACACGCGTGGCCGTGACGGCCGAGCGCTCGCTCGACCTGATCCCCCGGCTGCTCGGCATCCTCCAGGCCGGCTGCGCCTACCTGCCGGTCGATCCCGCGCTGCCTGCGGAGCGGCGGCGCTTCCTGCTGGAGGACGCCGAAGCGATCTCCCTGGAAGAGGAGGAGGGGGAGGAGGCGGTGGAGCTGCCCGCGCTCTCCCCCAACCAGCTCGCCTACGTGATCTACACCTCGGGCTCGACCGGCGTGCCCAAGGGGGTGGAGGTGACCCACGGCAACGTGGCCCGCCTGGTGACCGGGGCCGACTACGCCCCCTTAAGTCCGGGGGAGACCCTCCTCCAGGTGGTCAACGTGGCCTTCGACGTCTCGACCTTCGAGATCTGGGGGCCGCTGCTCAACGGCGGGCGGGTGGCGGTCTTCCCCGGCCGGCCGGAGCCGGACGAGCTGGCCCGCGCCATCGCGCGCCACGGGGTGAGCACGCTCTGGCTGACCACCGGGCTGTTCCACCAGATGGTGGAGGAGCGCCTGGAGGCGCTGCGCCCGTTGCGCCGGCTGCTGGCCGGCGGCGACGCGCTGGCGCCCGCGCCGGTGCGCCGGGCCCTCGCCGGGCTGCCCGGCCTCACGCTGATCGACGGCTACGGCCCCACCGAGAACACCACCTTCACCACCCGCCACGTGATGACCGCGGCCGACCTCGCCGACGAGCGTCTGGCGGCCACGGTGCCGATCGGCCGGCCGATCCGGGGGACCACCGTCCACGTGCTCGACGAGTCCCTGCGGCCGGTGCCGGTGGGGGCCTGGGGGGAGCTCTGCACGGGCGGCGAAGGGGTGGCGCGGGGCTATCTCGCCCGGCCCGCCCTGACCGCGGAGCGCTTCGTGCCCGACCCCTGGGCCGACCCCTGGGGAACCGGCGGCCGCCTCTATCGCACCGGGGACATCGTCCGCTGGCGGCCGGACGGCCTGCTGGAATTCCTCGGCCGGCGCGACGGCCAGGTGAAGAT
Organism: Acidobacteriota bacterium; assembly: GCA_003223675.1. GTDB lineage: Bacteria > Acidobacteriota > Thermoanaerobaculia > Multivoradales > UBA5704 > DATARR01. The sequence goes on along the minus strand of QHVW01000635.1, from coordinate 163 downwards.
CCGCGGCTTCCGCGTCGAGCTGGGGGAGGTCGAGGCGGCGCTGGCGGCGGTGCCCGGAGTCCGCGAGGTGGTGGTGGTGAGATCCGACCGATCCGACGGATCCGACCGATCCGTCGGATCTCTGGTCGCCTACGTCACCGGTGACGCCACCGCCGACGACCTG
>QHVW01000634.1 GCA_003223675.1 Acidobacteriota bacterium | reverse complement strand
GTCTTCGCCTTCAACGGCCGCTCCAAGAACGCCACCGTGCTGGAGGCGAAGACGGGGAAGGTGGTGGGCACCATCGACCTCGGCGGCAAGCCCGAGTTCGCCGCCACGGACCTCAAGGGGCGGGTCTTCGTCAACATCGAGGACCGCAGCGAGGTCGCCGAGATCGACGCCAAGAGCCTGGCCGTCAAGGCCCACTGGCCGCTCAGCCCCTGCCAGGAGCCGTCCGGCATGGCGATCGACCGCCAGCACCACCGCCTGCTCAGCGGCTGCGACAACAAGATGGCCGCCGTGGTGGATACCGAGAGCGGCAAGGTGGTCACCACGGTGCCGATCGGCGAAGGAGTGGACGCCAACGCCTTCGATCCCGGCGCGGGCCTCTTCTTCAGCTCGAACGGCCGCGACGCCACGCTGACCGTGATTCGCGAGGAGACCCCCGACCGCTTCACCGTGGCCGAGAACGTCCCCACGCGCAAGGGCGCCCGCACCATGGCCCTCGACGAGAAGACCCACACCGTCTACCTGGTCACCGCCCAATTCGGCCCGGCGCCCGCGCCCACCGCCGACCAGCCGCGCCCGCGGCCCACGATTTTGCCGAACACGTTTACGATTCTGGTGGTCGGCCGGTAGGGCTCAGTCGCGGGAGAAATGGCACCTTTCTGTAGGGGCGGCCCTGTGTGGCCGCCCTGGGTGGGGGGAGCTCCTCAACCGGACAATCCCTCCACCCCCCAGGGCGGCCACACAGGGCCGCCCCTACAAATTCCCGGGAGAGATCGACCATGAAACAGCCCCTCTGGATTCTCATAACGCTGCTCCTCGCCTCGGGCGCCTTCGCCCAGCAGTTGCCTCCGGCCAAACCAGAGCCCCTCCGGGAGGCCGGGAAGCCCGCGCCCAAGCTGAAGGCCGAGCCCGTCCCGCTGCCCGGCGGCGAAGGGGGGATCGGCCTCGACGACCTCATCTTCCCGCCGGGCCTGCGCCAGGTCGTGGTGCCCGCCGGCCGCACCGGCAGGATCGTCCTGATCGATCCCCAGAGCCGCAAGGCGCGCGAGATCGGCGGCTTCAAGTCCACCCCGCCCGGCAACGGCTCGCACGACGCCGGACCCACCTCGGCCGACGAGGGAACGGGATACCTCTTCGCCAGCGACCGCACCGCCAAGCGGCTGGAGGTGATCGATCTCGCCAAGGGCGCCATCGTGGCCGGCGCTCCCCTCGGCGGCTCCCCGGACTACGTGCGCTACGTGGCCACCACCAACGAGGTCTGGGTCACCGAGCCAGACAAGGACGGCATCGAGATCTTCAGCCTCTCGAGCGCCAAGCCGCCGGTGCCGGCCCACGCGGCCTTCCTCTCCGTCCCGGGCGGACCGGAGTCGCTGGTGATCGACGCCCGCCGCAAGGTGGGATACGCCAACCTCTGGAAGAGCTCCACGGTGGTGATCGACCTCGCGGGCCGCAAGATCGTCCAGACCTGGCCCAACGGCTGCCAGGGCTCCCGCGGCCTCGCCCTGGACGCCCCCAAGGCGCTCCTCTTCGTCGGCTGCGCCGAAGGGGGCGCGGACCTCATCGAGATCACCCGCCACGCCATCATGGACCGCTTCCGCTTCGGCAGCGGCACCGACATCATCGCCTACAACCCCACCCTCAACCATCTCTACGTCCCCGCCTCCAAGACCGGCCAGATGGCGATCGTGGGCGTCACCCGGGAAGGGACCCTGAAGCTCCTCGCCACCGCCGACACCGCCGTCGGCGCCCACTGCGCCGTGGCGGACGATCAGAAACAGGTCTGGGTGTGCGATCCCAAGGGTGGGCGGGTGCTGGTGGTGAAGGATACGGTGCCGTAGAGGCCGGAAACCCCGAGAGCCCCATCCGGCGGCGCAGAACCGTAGAGACGTCCCAGTCCCTCGCGAGGCCGCCCGCGTCTCCTATCCCCAACGTTCGGGAGGATGGCTCCTGGCGCTCGGCGGCATGCCGGACCACGTCCATCTCCTGATCCGCCTCAAACCCGACATGCCGGTCTCGGACCTGGTGCGCGACGTCAAGGCGAATTCCTCGAAGTGGATCCACGAGCAAGAGAGGTTCCCCGCCGACTTCGCTTGGCAGACAGGGTACGCGGCGTTCACGGTCAGCGAATCGCAGGAGGGTGTGGTGCGGTCCTACATCCAGAACCAGGAGAAGCACCATCGCCGGACCACCTTCGAGGACGAGCTGGCCGCGATGCTCCGGAAACACTGGATCGAATTCGACCCGGCCTATGTCTTTGATTGATGGGAGGTTGCCGCGTGAGGTGCCGCCCCTTCGGGGCTACGGGAGGGGTAGGGGGCCTGCGGACCTGGGGCTCACGCCCCAGGCTAGTGCGCCCGCGAGCGTGCGAGACCGGGTGGTGCAGGCGGCGCTGCGGAACGTCCTGGAGCCG
>QHVW01000633.1 GCA_003223675.1 Acidobacteriota bacterium | reverse complement strand
ACGGGGAGTACGTCTTCCTGGAGATCAACCCGCAGGGGCAGTTCCTCTATGTCGAGATCAAGACCGGCATGCCCATCACCCGAACGATGGCGGAGCTCCTCGCCCATGATTCGAATTGAACGGTTTTTTTTGGCGCTCGCCGTCGCCTGGGGGCTGACGGGGTGCGGGTCGAGCCATCCGGCTCCGTCCGCGCACCCCCCCGCGGCCGCCTTCGCCTGCGCTGAGATCGCGGGGGAGGAGAAGCTGACGGCGCCCCTCCTGCTGATCGGAGACATCCACGGGACCCGCGAGATCCCCGCCGCGTTCGGCGACCTGGTCTGCCACGCGGCCTCCGCACACCGCGGCCAGACCATCCTCGCCGGCCTGGAGATCCCCGCCGACGAGCAGGCCGCGATCGACACGTTCCTCGCCGGCGCGGGGGACGCCGCCGCGATCCAGGCCCTGCTGGCGGGAGGTTTCTGGCGCCGCGACTATCAGGACGGCCGCAGCAGCGCAGCCATGCTCAGCCTGCTCGACGAGCTCCGCCGCCAGAAAAAGGCGGGGTTGCGGATCGTGGTGCGGGGCATCGATCTCAAACGGTACGATTCGGCGGACGATCGGGACGCCGGGATGGCGGCCAACGTGGAGGCGGCCATCGATGCCGTGCACCCCGCGCAGACCCTGGTGTTGACGGGGAACGTCCACACGCGGACGTTGCACGGCTATCCCTGGGACGCGAAGGCCGACTACGTCCCGATGGGAGCGCACCTGCGCGCCAAGCAGGCCGATCTGATCGCTCTCGACATCAAGAGCCTGGGGGGATCGGCCTGGATGTGTGCCTCGGCCGATCCCAAAGAATGCGGCCCGCACGACCTCCGCCCCCGCGAGCCGAACGGCCCGACCCCGCGCGTGGAGCTCGCTCCGGACGCAGCCGCCACCCTCGGATACGACGGCGCGCTGCTCCTGGGCCCGTTGACCGCGTCGTCGCCGGCGCGGTCCCTCACTCCCCAACCCCTCTCTCCCAGCCCTCCGCCCACCCCTGCCAGGGAGAGAGGGCTCAAAAGCGATCGTCCGGAAGGTTTTTCGTAGGGGCGGCCCTGTGTGGCCGCCCTGCTCCGTAGGCCACCACCCACCCAGGGCGGCCACACAGGGCCGCCCCTACAAAAACATCCCGCTGACACGCCCCCCTCTTCTCCCCGGAAGGGTGGGGGAGGGATGGGAGAAGAGGGCCGGGGTGATGAGGGCCTACTGCGTCAGCTCCGCCGTGATCACCGCGCCGTTCATCTGGGGCACGACCTCGATGGTCTTCAGGACCTGGCGCGTGGCCATGTCCACCCAGACCGTGGTCTTTTCGGTGCCGCCCTCGGCGGAGGTGACCTCCAGCTTGAGGCTGTCGAAGGTGCCGGCCGGAACCGTAACCTTTTCCGCGCCGGCGACCTTCATCTGCACGAGCTTCACCTTCTGCGCCTGCACGTCGAAATTGCGATAGGTGGCCGCGTACCCCTCGGCGAGGGGCAGCGCGGCCAGGACCAGGTGGCCGCCGGCGCCGTCGGCGAAGAGCGGGCCCCCGAGATCGGCCGCCACCGGCTTCGCCTGCCCGTTGACGGTCATCGTGCCGGTCGCCTTGCCGTCCTTGAGCTGCAGCTCCACGACCACCGGGCCCTGATGGATCGAGCGCCCGGACGGGATCAGCGTGCCCTTCTCCAGCAGGGTCTTGTCGATGATGTCGCCCATCCCGGTTTTGGCCGTCTCGGTCACCGCCCACTGGCCCCCCTCCTCCTTGACCTCGCGCGTGATCGTCATCGGGATCGTCTGCCCGCCGATGTCGATGCTGGCCTTGTAGCTCGCCGTGCCGGGCTTGAGGTCGGCGGCGGGCTTCGGCAC
>QHVW01000632.1 GCA_003223675.1 Acidobacteriota bacterium | reverse complement strand
ATGGTACCCTCAATTACGGTCACTACTTCTTGCGTGATTTGGGTGCCGGTGGCCTCACTCTGACTGTCAAGGAGACTGGCAACTAAAGCTTCCGAGTCCGCTGATGGGCGGCAGGCGGCAGTCCTACGCCGTCTTAGCCGCCCTTGATCTTTTCCCTCCCATGCTCGACTCCTTCGCCCGCCAGATCCTCTATCCCGCGCCGCCGGTGCCGGTCTCCTCGCCGCCGCCGGCCCCCCTGGAGGAGGTCTGGCTCGATCTCCTGGAGGGAAATCGGGTCCAGGCCTGGACGCTGATTCCTCCTTCGTTGCCACCTACAGCCCCGCTCGTCCTCTTCTTCCACGGCAATGGCGAGAACCTGGAGACGCTCCGGTGGTCCGGGCTGTTCGAGGAATTCGGCCGGCTCGGGGTGGCGATCCTGGCGGCGGATTTCCCCGGCTATGGACGCAGCACGGGGGTCCCGTCCGAGGAGGGGCTGACCGCCACCGGCGAGGCCGCGGTCGCCTGGGCGCGGAAGAATCATCCGGACCGCCCGCTGGTCATCGCGGGCTGGTCGCTCGGCGCGGCGCTGGCCATCGCCACGGTGGACCGGCATCCAGAGGCGGTCCGCGGCCTCATCGCGCTCTCCCCCTGGACCACCCTGGCCGAGTGCGCGGTCGAGATCTTCCCCGAATTCGCCGTCAAGGCGATGCTCCGCGAGCACTACGATTCGCGGTCCGCGGCGCGCCGCATCCGCGTCCCCGCCCTGGTCGTGCACGGCGAGCGGGACGACCTGATCCCGGTGCGGCAGGGGGAGGAGATCGCCGCCGTGCTGGGGGGGCCCAAGACCTGGGTGCCCGTCCGCGGCGCGGCGCACAACGACCTCCTGGGACGCCGGGAGGTCTGGGAGGCGATGAAGCGATTCCTCGCCGGGCTCTGAGTCTGGTCCCTCTACTCCTTTTCTCCGGATTTGGGAAGCTTGCACCTCATCTTCGCTCGCGGGAGAATGACGGAGGTCCCCGGGCCTCCAATCCCATGATCGACGTCCTCCCCCAACAGCAGAAGGCGCTCCCGCACAGCGAGGAGTCGGAGCGCGCCGTGCTCGGCGCCGTGATGCTCGACCCCTCCGTGCTGCCCACGATCTCGGGCCGGCTGCGGGCGGAGGACTTCTACTCCGAGCGCCACCAGCTCCTCTACCAGGCGATGCTCGACCTGCGGGAGGAGCAGGTGGAGACCGACCTGCGCACCCTCCAGGCCCGGCTGGAGCAGCGGGGGCAGCTCGACATGATCGGCGGCCTCGCCTATCTGACCGGGCTCGATCTGGACCTCCCCGACATCGGGCGGATCGATACTTATGTAGAAATCGTCAAGGAGCGCTCGGTGCGCCGGCGGCTGATCCAGACGGCCGGCGAGATCATCCGCAACTGCCTGGACGGCGGGCTGGTGGCCGCCGAGGCGCTGGGGCGGGCGGAGCAGGCGATCCTGGGGCTGGGCGAGGAGGCGATCCAGCGCGGCTTCGCCCAGCTCTCGCACGTGCTCCACACCACCCTGGAGGAGTTGGAGGAGCGCCCCGGCACCATGCTCACCGGCGTGCCGAGCGGCTTCACCGACTTCGACCGCATCAGCCAGGGGCTCAACCGGGGGAACCTGATCATCATCGCCGGCCGTCCCGGCATGGGCAAGACCAGCTTCGCGCTCAACGTGGCCCAGCACGTGTCGGTGCGCGAGCGCAAGACGGTGGGAGTCTTCTCGCTGGAGATGAGCCAGCAGGAGCTGGCGCTGCGCATCCTCTGCTCGGAGGCGGACATCTCCTTCTCCCGCCTGCGCTCGAACCGCGTCTCCCAGAAGGAGTGGACGCGCATCATCCAGACCGTGCGCACGATCGGTGACGCGCCCCTCTACATCGACGACTCGCCCAACCCGACGCTCCTGGAGGTCGCCTCGAAGTCCCGGCGCCTGAAGGCGGAGCGCGGCCTGTCCCTGGTGGTGCTCGACTACCTCCAGCTCATGCAGGCCGGCGGCCGCTACGAGAACCGCAACCTGGAGATCGCCGCCATCAGCCGCGGCATGAAGCAGCTCGCCAAGGAGCTGGAGATCCCCGTCATCGCCCTCTCCCAGCTCTCCCGCCAGCCCGAGCGGCGGGGGAGCGATCATCGGCCACAGCTAGCGGATCTGCGGGAAAGCGGCTGCCTGACGGGAGACACCCTGGTGACGCTGGCCGATTCCGGTGCACGCGTTCCCATCCAGGAGCTGTCGGGGAAGGATGGCTTCGCGGTCTGGGCCCTGAGTAACGAGACCCTCAAGATCGAGCGCGCCGTCGTGTCCCGGGCGTTCTCGACAGGCCGGAAACCGGTGTTCCGTCTGACGACGCGCCTTGGACGGACCTTGCGGGCGACCGCCAATCACAAGTTCCTCACCATCGAGGGGTGGCGGCGGCTGGATGAGCTTCGCGCCGGGCGGCACCTCGCGGTCCCCCGGCAGGTCCCCACGGTGGCGGAGCAGACGATGTCGGACGGCGAGCTCGCCCTGCTCGGTCATCTGATCGGCGATGGGTGCACCTTGCCGCGCCATGCCATCCAGTACACGACCCGCGAGGAGGATCTCGCCCGGACCGTGGCGGACCTCGCGTCCCAGGTCTTCGGCTCCGAG
>QHVW01000631.1 GCA_003223675.1 Acidobacteriota bacterium | reverse complement strand
AGCCTCGGCACCATGGTGCTGGGCAACGAGGTCTCCAAGACCCTGACCTGGTTCGACAACGGCTGGGGGTACGCCCACCGGGTCGTCGACCTGCTCCGCCGCTTCGAGCGATTCGACCGCCGGAAGGAGGCCGCGTAATGAGCGTCAAGATCGGCATCAACGGCTTCGGCCGCATCGGCCGCAGCGTCTTCCGCATCCTCTCCGACCGCGACGACGTCGAGGTCGTGGCGATCAACGACCTGTTCGAGAACGAGCAGCTCGTCTACCTCCTGAAGTACGACACCGTGATGGGGGTCTTCGAAAAGGAGGTGCGGGCCGACGACGACTTCATGTACGTGAACGGTCACCAGATCGCCATGACGGCGGAGAAGGACCCTGCGAAGATCCCCTGGGGGAAGTTGGGAGTGGACATCGTCATCGAATCGACCGGCGTGTTCACCCAGAAGGAGCAGCTCCAGAAGCACCTCGACGCCGGGGCCAGGAAGGTGATCCTGACCGTGCCGGCCAAGGGGGAGATCGACGCCACGATCGTGGTGGGGGTCAACGACGACACGTTGAAACCCGAGCACCGGCTGGTCTCCAACGCCTCCTGCACCACCAACTGCCTGGCGCCGGTGGCCAAGATCCTCGACGAGGCGTTCGGCATCGAGGAGGGGTTCATGACCACCGTCCACGCCTACACCAACGACCAGCGGCTGGCGGACGTCCCCCACAAGGACTTCCGGCGCAGCCGCGCGGCCACCCAGAACATCATCCCCACCACCACCGGCGCCGCCCGCACGGTGGGCAAGGTGCTGCCGCAGCTCAAGGGCAAGCTCGACGGGCTGGCCATGCGCGTGCCGGTGCCCGACGGCTCGATCGTCGACCTGGTGGCGAAGGTGCGCGCGAAGCCGGACACCGCGGCGGTCAACGCCGCCGTGCGCGAGGCCGCCGAAGGGCCGCTCAAGGCGGTGGTCGAATACAGCGAGGTCCCCCTGGTCTCCACCGACATCATCGGCAACCCCCACTCCTCGGTCTTCGACGCCCTCTCCACCCGCGCGGAAGGGGATGGCTACGTGAAGGTGGTGGCCTGGTACGACAACGAATGGGGGTACTCGAACCGGGTGGTCGACCTGCTCGACCGCATGGTGGCGATCGGGGGGATGTAGGGGAGAGACATGGCAAAGCGAGTCGGCATCCTGACGGGCGGCGGCGACGTGCCGGGGTTGAACGCGGCCATCCAGCAGCTCGTCTGGCGGATGGAGGAGGAGGGGTACGAGGTGCTGGGGCTGCGCCGCGGCTGGGCGGCCCTCCTCCACGTCAAGCCGTACCACGACGCCGACAACTCCTCCTGGCTCCTGCCCCTCACCCGGGCCAGCACCCGCACCATCGACCGCAGCGGCGGCACGATCCTGCACTGCTCGCGGATCAATCCCGCGCTCACCGCTCCGGAAGCGGTGCCCGAGCATCTCCGTGACCACGAGCACAAGCGGCTCCCCGACGGCCGGCTCGACCTCACCGAGGCCGCCCTGGAGGTGCTCCGCTATCTCCAACTCGACAACCTGGTGGCGATCGGCGGCGACGGCACCCTCTCCTTCGCACGCCGCCTCCACCTCGAAGGGGTCAAGGTGGTCGGCCTGCCGAAGACCATGGACAACGACGTCTTCGGCACCGACTACTGCATCGGCTTCTCGACGGCGGTCACCCGCTCGGTCAACTTCATCAACGATCTGAGGACGGTGGCGGGCTCGCACGAGCGCTTCCTGGTGGTCGAGCTGTTCGGCCGCCACTCCGGGGAGACCTGCCTGCTCTCCTCCTATCTCGCGGGCACCGACCGGGCGCTGATCGCCGAGGTCCCCTTCGACCTCCCGCGGGTGGTCGAGATGCTGGCCGAGGACAAGCGCGGCAACCCCAGCAACTACGCCGTCTGCGCCATTTCCGAAGGGGCCTTTCCCGAGGGGGGCCACCCCTTCGAGACCGGCGAGGCGGACGCCGTGGGCAACCGCGAGCTGGGAGGGGTGGGGCGCTATCTCCGGGAGGAGCTCCAGACGCACACGGGGGACCGGGTGATCTACCAGCGCCTGGGCTACCTGATGCGCTCGGGCCCCCCCGACTCGCTCGACCGTCTGGTGGCCCGCAACTTCGCCACCCTCGCCGCCGACCTCATCCTGGCCGGCAAGACCGGACGCCTGGTCTCCATCCAGGGGGGCCGCTACACCACCGAGCCCCTGGAGATCGTGGGCGAAGGCAAGAAGCAGGTGAACGTCGAGAAGTTCTACGACCGCGAAAAATACCGGCCGAGCATCGTGGGGGTGATGGGGTTGCCGATGTTCCTGTGCTGATTTCTAACGACGGCCGACCCAGTAATCAGGCTGGCGCTTCTGGTGAGCGACGGCAAGGATTCGGATCCCCTTCGAGGGCAGATGTCTGTAGAGGAGGTAATAGGGAAACGTGGGCAGGACGAAGCGGCGAACCGACCCCAGCACCTTGGGAGCCGCTTCCGGGTATCGCCGAAGAAACGCGACTCCGAGCTCGACCTCCTCGAGGAATCGCCCTCCAAGTCCCGGGGACTGGCTCTCGTAATAGCGGACCGCTTCCGTGAGCCAGTCCCCGGGACTTGGAGGGCGATTCCTCGAGGAGGTCGAGCTCGGAGTCGCGTTTCT
>QHVW01000630.1 GCA_003223675.1 Acidobacteriota bacterium | reverse complement strand
GCCGCGACGGCAGCCTTGAGACGGCGCGGGCGCACGCTCCGGCGGGGCTCCCCTTCCAGGCGATCGGGCTTACCCGAAACCGCGGCTTCGCCGGAGGGATGAACGAGGCCCTGGCGCACACCCGCGCCCCCTGGGTGCTCACCCTGAACGCCGACGCCCGCCCTGAGCCGGGTTACGTGACCCGGCTGCTCGACTGCGTCCGCTCGCATCTCAGGGTCCGGATCGGCGCGGTCACGGGGCGGCTGATCCGTCCAACCGAGCCCCGGAGGATCGACGCCTGCGGCATGGTCCTCACCCGCAACTGGCGCCATCTCGACCGCGGCTCGGGGGAGGTGGACCGGGGGCAGTTTTCCACTCCCGAACGGGTCTTCGGTGCGACCGGCGCCGCCTCGCTCTTCCGCCGCGAAGCGCTCGACGACGTAGCCGTGGAGGGGGAGATCTTCGACCCCCGCTTCCATTCGTTCCGCGAGGACGCCGAGCTCTGCTTCCGCCTGCGCGAGCGCGGCTGGGAGGTGGTCTACGAGCCGTCGGCGATCTGCGAGCATCGCCGGTTCAACCTGCCGGAGCGGCGGTCGGCCATGCCGGCGGCGGTCAATCTCCACTCCCTCAAGAACCGGTACCTGTTACGGGCCTACCACCAGACGGGTGGGAATCTCCTCCGTACCTTCTTCCCGGCTTTGATCCGGGACGTGGCGGCGCTCGGCTGGGTGCTGCTGCGGGAGCGCTCCTCGCTCGGAGCCTATGGGTGGCTGTGGAAGAACCGCCGGGAGATTTTCCGGAGACGGCGGATCATCCTGGGGCGGCGGACCGTGCCGCCGGGGGCGATCGACCGGTGGTTCGGGAGATCGGGAGATCCCTTATGAGGAGGTCTTGTAGGGGCGGCCCGATGTGGCCGCCCTGCTTTCTTGGCCGTAGCCTGCCCACCGCCCAGGGCGGCCACATAGGGCCGCCCCTACAGGGAACGCGCGGGAAGGTTTCCACGGAGATATCGCTGTGAAACCCCTCTCCGTCGCCCTCCTCGGCAGCCGGGGCATCCCGGGGCGCT
>QHVW01000628.1 GCA_003223675.1 Acidobacteriota bacterium | reverse complement strand
GGCGCCGCCGGAGATCAGGGCCAGCAGCGGCCGGGGCGGGATCTCGGCCAGCCAGCGCGCGAGCCGCACGCCGGCCGCCACGCTCTGGCGGTCGGGGAGGGGGTGGCCGCCCGTCCTCTGCTCCCATCCCGGGTCGAGGAGGCCGGGCGTGTTGTGAGGGCGGATCAGCAGTCTCAGGGCTCCCGTCTCCAGGGCCTCCCGCGCGCCGCGGGCGAGGGGCGTCGCCGCCTTGCCGATCGCCA
>QHVW01000629.1 GCA_003223675.1 Acidobacteriota bacterium | reverse complement strand
GCGGGCGCGTCCCGCTCCCGGGCCGCCGCCTATCGTGAGAGGGACCGATCATGGCCGAGCGAGTCAAGCCCGAGCAGGTCGCCGCCAATTACTGGCTGCTGGCGACCGATCCGGACGAGTACAGCTTCAGCGACCTGGAGCGGGATACGGAGACCGTCTGGGACGGCGTCACCGAGTACTCTTCCCTGAAGAATCTACGGGACGTCGAGCCCGGCGAGGAGGCCCTCATCTTCCACACGGGGACCGAGATGGCCATCGTCGGGATCGCCCGCTTCACCTCGGACACCTACCCGGCGCCTCGGGGCGAAAGCACCGAGGAGGTCGCCGTGGACGTCGTCCCCGAGCGGCGTCTGCCCCGGCCCATCCGGCTGGCCGAGATCGAGGACCTGCCGGAATTCCAGGATTTCGATCTCGTCACCGATCCGGAGCTCTCCGTGATGGAGGTCCCGCCCGAGGTCTGGAACCGCCTCCTGGAGCTGAGCGAGGCGGCGCTGGCCTATTCGACGCAGGAGGATCAGGAGTAGGACCGCCCGGGCATCAATGCCCGGGCTACGCTGCAAACGAAAAGCCGGTTAAAACCGGCTCGAAGAAAGGTGTATGGGAGCCGGCTTCAGCCGGCTTTTCGGTCGCTTCGTAGCCCGGGCATTCATGCCCGGGCGGCCTACCTCTGCACGGCCGCCCGCGCCGCCATCTTCAGGTATTTCTCGCCCTCGATCAGATCCGTGCTCCGGGGATCGGCCGTGAAGACGAGCGTGATCTCCGCGACGGGGCCTTCCTCGTCCAGGATGAGCTGCTGGAGGGCGGGCGGCAGCTCGGGGAAGGGGTAGATCCAGGTCTCCTGCGGCAGCGTCTGGGTCTGGACGGCGGGGGGAGCGCCGGGCCGGCCCGGATTCCAGGCCGGAACCTTCTTCTGGCCGTAACGCAGCACGGGCGGCGGACCCAGCAGGACCAGCGCCCGGCCGCGGTCGGTGAGGCTGCCGCGGGTGCCCCCCTCGGAGTAGAGGCGGTCGGCGGCCTCCACGCGCTCGTAGAAGGTCTTCGCGAACGGGTTGCCCGGCTTGTCCGGCTCCGGATCGCGCCGGCGCCAGAACTCCTCGATGAAGTCGACCACCTCGCGGGTGGTGCGCAGGCGGCGGTACTGATGCTCCTCCTCGGGGAGCATCAGCCAGCGGGTGGGGCCCTCGTCCAGGCCGGCGCCGCTGGTGGTGGGACGGCGCGGCTCGGCGGACTGGCAGCCCAGGACCAGCGCGGAGAGCGCGGCCAGAGCGCCGGCGAGCCGCCATCCCCTGTGTTTGCCTTCAGCCATTCGCATCCGGCCGTTTTCCCCGTTGAGCCTTCAGTGCACGCTGTCGACCTCGCCAGGGTCGGGGGACTCCTGGATGGCGCCGTAGGTCGTCTCGTACCGCTCCAGATTGGCGCCGAGGGCGCGCAGGATGCGCTTCAGATGCCCCGGGCTGGCCACGATCCGAGCGGTGACGATCCCCTGAGGGGGCACCAGGTTGATGAAGTCGAGGATGAACTCCTCCCGCGTGTGGGTGATGCGGAGCAGGTTGGAGTAACGGCCCTTGAGCTCGTCATCCGTGATCTTGACGTTGAAGCCTTCCCCGGCCTCGTCCATGGAGCACCCCCTGTCGTGCGTTGTCAGCGATGCTATCCCAGGCGCAGGTAGACGGCCAGATCTCCCACGTTGGTCCCGGTGGGGCCGGTCTCCAGGAGCGCGCCGGGCACGGCGGCGAGGGCGGTCCGCGAATCGTGCCGCGCCAGGGCCGCTTGCGGATCGACACCTGCCCGCCGCACCGCCTCCCAGGTGGCGCCGTCGACGGTGCCGCCGGCCGAGCGGGTGGGCCCGTCCTCGCCGTCGGTGGCCAGGGTGAAGACGAGCTCTCCAGATCCACCCGCCAGCTCCCGGGCCGCGGCGAGGGCCAGCTCCTGATTGCGTCCGCCGCGCCCCGTCTCCCCTCGCAGGGTGACGGTGGTCTCGCCGCCGAGCACGAGGGCGGTCCCGGAGCCTCCCAGGGCCCGTCCGCGCGCCACCAGATCGCGGGCGGCCTGCGCCGCCTCCCCCTCGAGCTCGCCGTCCACGGCCTGGAGGCCCTGGCGGCGGGCCTCGGCCAGGGCTGCGGCCACGGCCGTCCTCACGCTCCCCAGTAAGACGGTCTCGACCTCCGAAGGGTTCTCTTTCACCGTCTCGGGGATCTCGCCCTGGGCGCCCGCCGCGAGGTGGCGCCGCACGGCCTCGGGCACCGGCAGATCCTCGACGGCGGCGAGCGCCTCGGCATAGGTGGTGGGATCGGCGGTGAAGGGGCCGGAGGCGATGGCCGCCGGATCGTCCCCGGGCACGTCGGAGAGGAGCAGGGCCAGGATGCGGGGGAGCCGGCCGCCGGTGGCGCGCAGGGCG
>QHVW01000362.1:404-8490 GCA_003223675.1 Acidobacteriota bacterium | reverse complement strand
GCTCAGCAGCCGGTGGACGACCTCGTCGTCGCGGCGGGTGAGCAGGCTCACGATCTGCTCGCCGATCTCCTCCGGGGTGTACCAGTCCGGCTGGCCCGGGCCCCGGAGGAGGCGCTCGCGGGTCTGGATGGGCCCCAGGATCAGCTCGTAGACGTGGATGCCGGTCGGCTCCAGCTCCTCGGCCAGGGTGAGCACCATCGACTTCTGCGCCGCTGCGGCCATCGCCACGGGGCCCGCCATGGGGTAGGCCTGCTCGGCGCTGAAGCCGTTGACGTGGACGTAGCTGCCGGTCTTCGGGTGGAGCAGGGGGACGAGCATCTTGAGGGCCAGGAAGTGGGCCGTCAGGTTCTCCCGCAGGATGCGCTCCCAGGTCCCCATGTCGACGCTGGTCAGGGGCTTGCCCTGCCACCAGCCGCCGAGCGAGGCCACCGCCACGTCGAGCTCGCGAAAGCGCTCATAGATCCGGTTCTGCAGGGCCCGCGCGGTCTCCTCGCCGCTGAGGTCGCCCACCAGGGTGATCAGCTCGCCGGGGAGCCCCTGGCAGTATTCCTCCAGGCCGCGCAGCTTCTCCTCGCTGCGGGAGGGCACGAGCACCCGCGCTCCCCGCCGCAGCAGGGATCGGACGATCCCCTCTCCCACCCCGCCGGCTCCCCCGGCGACGACGACCTTCGCTCCCTCAAGGCTGGCCATGGCATCTCCTCTCCGTCACAGCCGAACGGTACAACTGTTTCCCCGTCGTGCGATACTGTCATCGCAAAAAGTCGAATTGAGACCCGCAGGGATTTCCCCCGCCGCGTGTTGCAGGGGGACAAGCAGGTTTTTTCTTATGGAGGATTGGCCGATGACAAGAGCGCGGCGGTGGGCTCGGCGATTCGTGATTTCTGAAGGGCTGGTGCTGGGAAGTCTGTTGTTGGTGGCTCCGATGGTCTACGCGGTGGCGGCCGTGGAGGCGCCGGCCGGGTACGACAGCCTGACCAACGGCCTCGAGTCACAGACACAATTCGACCTCGACAAGGCCGAGTTCAACAACCGGGAGCAGATCGCCGACGGTCTGGGACCGCTCTATAACGCTCAAAGCTGCGGCGAGTGCCACCAGTCGCCGGTGAGCGGCGCGGGCAGCCAGGTCACCGAGCTGCGGGTGGGCAGGCTCGACCCCTCCGGAAGCTTCGTCGAGCATCCCGGCGGCTCGCTGATCAACGACCGGGCGGTCGACCCCTCGATCCAGGAGCAGGCGACCCGCGACGACACGGTGGTGGCCTTCCGCTCCTCGCTCGGCACCCTGGGCGACGGCTACGTCGAGGCGATCCCGGACGACGCGTTCACCCGCATGCAGGCCAATCAGCCGCCGGCCATGAAGGGGACGATCATCCGGGTGCCGCTCTCCGAGGCGCCGGGGCAGACGCGGATCGGCCGTTTCGGCTGGAAGGACCAGCACGCGAGCCTGCTCTCCTTCGCGGCCGACGCCTACCTGAACGAGATGGGGATCACCAGCCCGCTGCAGCCGAACGAGAACACCTCGAACGGGAAGTCGGTCGCATCGTTCGACGCCGTCTCCGACCCCGAGGACGTGGCGACCCCGTCGGCCCCCCGCGGCAACGACGTCGAGACCTTCGTCCGCTTCATGCGCGCCACCAAGGCGCCGGCCCGCGACGCCGTCCTGGCGGCCTCGCCGGGGGCCCAGATGGGCGCCGGGATCTTCCACCAGATCGGCTGCGACCTTTGCCACGTGTCCACCATCCAGACCGCGCCGGCGGGCACGGTGATCAACGGCGGCACCTTCACCGTGCCGCCCGCGCTGGGAGACAAGATCATCCACCCGTTCAGCGACTTCATGCTGCACGACGTGGGGACGGGGGACGGCATCGTGCAGAACGGCGGCCAGGCCACGGCCCGCAAGCTGCGCACGCCGCCGCTCTGGGGGCTGCGCACCCGCTCCCGCTTCATGCACGATCTGGCGACGGTGAGCTACGAGGCGGCCGTCCTGCGGCACGCCGGCGAGGCGGGACCGGTGATCCAGAGCTACAAGAACCTCCCGCCGCAGCAGCGGGGCCAGCTCATGCAGTTCCTGCGGTCGCTCTGACCAGTTGGCCGCAGGCGCCCTGCACGTCGCGCCCCCGGCTGCGCCGCACGGTGATGAAGCAGCCGTGCTGGTGGAGCCGGGCGGCGAAGGCCTGGACCCGCTCCTCGGCCGGCTCGCGGAAGCCGGCGCGGGCGTGCTCGTTCATCGGGATCAGGTTCACGTTATGGCGGTGGCGCAGGTCCCCCAGCCAGGCGGCGAGACGGTCGGCGTCCTCCAGGCTGTCGTTCACCCCCGCGAGGAGGACGTACTCGAAGAGGATGCGCTCGTGCCGCTTGAGCTCCCAGGCGTCGAGCGCCTGGCGCAGGCGGGCGAGATTCCAGGCCCGGTTGACCGGCATGGTGGCGGAACGGGTCTCGTCGGTGGTGGCGTTGAGCGACACGGCGAGCTGCGGCCGCGGGGTCATGCGCGCCAGCTTCTCCAGCCCCGAGACCAGCCCGGCGGTGCTCACCGTGATCCGCCACGGGGAGAGGCCGGCCCCCTCCGGGTGGCAGAGCACGGTGATTGCCCGGTGGACGTGGGCCAGATTGTGCAGCGGCTCGCCCATGCCCATGAAGACGAGGTAGACGTTTTCGCCGAGCCGGGGCCCCATGTGCAGCATCAGCGCCAGCACCTGGCCGACGATCTCGCCGGCCGTGAGGTTGCGCACGATCCCCATCGCGCCGGTGGCGCAGAAGGTGCAGCCGAGCGCGCACCCCACCTGGCTCGACACGCAGTAGGTGACCCGCGGGTCCCCCTCGCCGCGCGGCATGTGGACGGCCTCGACGCGGTGGCCGTCGGTCATCCCGAGCACCAGCTTGGTGGAGCCGTCGGCCGAGGGGTGGCGCTCCAGGATCGCGGGGAGCGCGAGGTCGGCGTTGCCGGCCAGCCAGGCGCGGATCTCGCGGGAGAGGAAGAGGCTGCCGTCCTCCCGCCAGGTGCGGACCCGCTGCAGACGGGCGAACACGTGCTCGGGCCGGCCGGGGCACCCGTGGGCGGCCAGATCCTCGGGGAGCAGGGCCCAGGCGGACGGCGGCCCTCCGCGCTCGGGAGCGCGGCGGTCCCAGGGCCGTTCGACCGGCGCGGTCATCGTCATCGGCGGCAGTGTACCGCGAAGTGCCCGGAAGCGTTGGTGATCTCGGAGCCGCCTGCCCTCCGAAGCCTCACCCTCGGTCCCTCTCCACTTCGTGGAGAGGGAGGGCCCGCGTAGGAAGACATTGTTGGGCTCGGCAGGATGCTGAAGCCAGGTTCCCCCTCTCCACGAAGTGGAGAGGGGGCCAGGGGGTGAGGCCTCGGAGGGCAGCGAGCTCCGAGCGGTACAATCCCGCCCCGGTGAAACCGCGATTCCGTCCCGTGCTCGTCCTTGCCGCTCTCCTCGCCGCCTGCTCGGGCGCGCGGGTCCAGCCTCCGCCGGTCCCGGCGCCCGCTCCGCCGCCGGCCGAGGCGGGCAAGGCGTCGTTCTTCTTCCCCGTCGAGATCCCCCTCGCCGAGGTGCGGCGGATCGTCGAGGAGAGCCTGCCGCCGCGGGTGAGCGACGAGCAGAAGCAGGAGATCTCGAGCGCCCTCCAGGACGACTACTACCGCTACGCCCTGGAGCGCGGGCCGGTGGAGGTCGGCTTCACTGGCGGACTGCTCACCGTCTCTTTCCGGGTACGGGGGAGCCTGACGGTCGGCGGCAAGCTCGCCGGGCTCCCCGTCCATGAGACGGTCGACATCGCCGGCCGGGTGCGGGGGACGGCCTCGCCCGCGATCACCCCCGACTGGCGGCCCGACCCACAACCCACCGCGCGGATCGAGCTCGACCGCGCCGACCTCCAGGTGCTGGGCGCCTTCTCCATCAGCGTCCGGGGCTTCCTCCAGGAGCGGCTCAACCCCGTCCTCGACCAGGAGCTGAAGCGGGCGGCCGGGCGGCTGCTGGCCGATCTGGCCCTGCGGCGGAAGGCCGGGGAGGCCTGGCGCTCGCTCCACGTCTCCCGCCGGGCCGTGAAGGACGAGAATCTCTGGGTCCGCTTCCAGCCCCTGGAGCTCTCCCTGGCCCGGCTCACCCTGAAGGACGGCGTGCTCCACACCGGAATCGGCATCGCCGGCCAGCTCTCCCTCTCCCTGGGCACGGTCGTCCCGCCGCCGGCCGTCACCCTCCTGCCGCCCCTGCGCGTCGATTCGGAGCACGATGCGGAGCGGGGAGGCGGCTTCGATCTGGAGGCGCCGGTGCAGGCCAGCCCCGAGGAGCTGTCGCGCTGGACCGACCGGGCCTTGCGGGGGCAGCGCTTCCGCCTCAGCCGTGACCGGGAGATGGAGATCACCGGCGCCGGTCTAGGAGTGGACGGCGACCGCATGGTGCTGGCGCTCGATTTCCAGACCGGCGGGCGGGACGGCCGCCTGGTGCTCCGCGGGCGTCCGGCGATGGATGCCGGGACGAGCTTGCTGCGTCTGGCCGACCTCCAGTACGACCTCGCGTCCGGAGGGCCCTTCCTGCGCCTGGCCGACCGCCTCCACCGCGCCGAGATCCTGGAGCGGCTCCAGAAATCGGCGCGCCTCGACCTCGCGCCGCTCCTCGGCCAGGCGGAGAGCGGCACCGCCCACGCCGTGCAGGGGCTCTTCCCGCCCGGCCTCCACGGCGAGGTCCGGATCGACCCCGTCCGCATCCTCGGGCTGGGGATCTCCGGCGGCGCCGTCTGGGCCCGCTGCCGGATGACCGGGACAATCTCGCCCCTGGCGCGATAGAGTAGTCACAGCTCAAAAGTGTGAAAGCGGGCGGAGGGCTGGCCTTGTCCTTGCTTATGCTCCCCGCCGAGAGGAGAACGGATATGCGCTGGACACCAGGTGGACCAAGTGCTGACTTAGAAGACGAGCGGGGAAGCTCCGGAGGCCGCGGCGGCATCGGCGGCGTTCACATCGGCATCGGCGGCTTCATCGTGCTGCTCCTGCTGAGCCTCGTCTTCCATCGCAACTTCTTCGCCCTGCTCGGCGGCGGCGGAGCGCCGGCCGGCGCGCCCGCGGGGCAGACGGCGCCGGTGAATTCCTCCCCCGAGGAGAACAAGGAGGTCCAGTTCGTCTCCTTCGTCCTCGACGACGTCCAGAACACCTGGGCCCAGATCTTCGCCCAGAACGGCCAGCAATACCGGCACGCCAAGCTCGTCCTCTTCCGGAACGCGGTGCAATCCGGCTGCGGCACCGCGCAGACGCAGATGGGGCCGTTCTACTGCCCGGCCGACGAGAAGGTCTACATCGACCTCGGCTTCTACAAGGAGCTGAAGAACCGCTTCGGCGCCTCGGGGGACTTCGCGGAGGCCTACGTCATCGCCCACGAGCTCGGTCATCACGTGCAGAACCTGCTGGGGATCAGCGGCAAGGTCGAGCGGGAGCAGCGGAACAATTCCGACGAGGCCAACGCCCTTTCGGTGAAGCTGGAGCTCCAGGCCGACTGTCTGGCCGGCGTCTGGGGTCACTCCACCCAGCAGCGCAACATCCTGGAAGCGGGAGACGTCGACGAGGCCCTCAACGCCGCCTCCGCCGTGGGCGACGACCGCATCCAGAAGCAGGCCACGGGACGCGTGAACCCGGAGACCTGGACGCACGGCTCCGCCCAGCAGCGCTCGCACTGGTTCAAGACCGGCTTCGACTCCGGCTCGATCCAGAGCTGCGACACCTTCGCGGCGGGGCGGTAGGCTACAGCCCTCGACACATCGGTCATCCGTCTCTCCGGGGGAACCTCTCCCCTTTTTTGGGGAACCCCTCGTCCATTTTGGACGGGGCTCCGTCTTTTTTGGGGGACCCTTCGTCTTTTTTGGGAGAGGGTTCGTCTTTTTTGGGAGACCCCTCGTCCATTTTGGACGGGGCTCCGTCTTTTTTGGGAGACCCCTCGTCTATTTGGGGAGAGGGTTCGTCTTTTTTGGGAGACCCCTCGTCTTTTTTGGGAGAGGGGGCGTCCATATAGTACGAGGGGTCGTCCTATATGAACCTGGGGTCCCCCCAAAGAGACGGACCCCTCCCCTAGGTCAGATACCGCTCCGCCTCCCGCCGCGTCACCCCGGAGACCCTCCCCTCCCGCTCGCGGAGGAAGGCGCGCACCCGGTCCGGGTGCTTTTTCGAAACCTCGCGCAGGACCCAGCCGATCGCTTTGCGGATGAAGAATTCCTTCTCGTGCAGCAGGGCGTCGGCGTAGCGGACGAAGCGGGGCCAGTCTCCCTCGCCCCGGCGGAGCGGCAGGAGCAGGGCGAGGAGGGCGGAGCGGCGAATCCAGAAGTCTCCATCCTTCACCCAGCGGTCCAGCCGGGCGTTGAGGCGCGGGTCGCGCTCGACGAGCGGCCCCACGATCTGGATGGCGATCGTGTCCACGTAGGCCCAGGAGCGGGAGCGGCGGAGGAGATCTTCCAGGAGGTCGAGATCCCCGCTCCGCAGCAGGGCGCGGCGGGCCTGGAGGAGCTCGACGCCGAAGGAGCGGAGCTCGTGGACCGGCTTCGCCCAGAGGGCCTCGACCAGCCCCACGAGCGCGTCGTGATCGAGCTCTGGATGATCCCGTAGCCAGTCGCGGGCCGCGGCGCGCAGGGGATCGGTACTCACCCCCAGGAAATCCAGATCGCTCTTGAGATAGGCCTTGGCCCCCTCGGCCCTTTCGGGGGTGCCGAGAGGGCGCAGGGTCTCCTCGATGGCGCGGACCTCGGCGGCGAAGCGGCGCGGCTTCCGCGGGCGCCGCTCGGGACGGTCGGGGTCCCAGCCGAAGCGGTCGAGGTCGACCTTCCCGCCCTTGCTGAAGACCACCCCCTCCTCTTCGAGCAGGTGGCGCTGATACCCCTCCTCCCAGCCGATCCCGCCGCGCGGGCTGATCGTCCCCTGCGCGTTGATCACGCGGTGCCAGGGGACCTCCACGCCGTCGGGAGTCGAGCGCAGAGCCCGGCCCACCATGCGCGCCCGGCGGGGGAGACCGGCCAATGCCGCGATCTGGCCGTAGGTGGCCACCCGCCCCCGGGGGATGCGCCGGATGATGGCATAGAAGCGTGCGCGGATTCCGGAATCGGGTGGGGGCATGGAAACAGGTTACAGCGCTCGGGGCCAGAAAGGGGCCTTTCCTACTTCGCCGCCACGGCGTAGATCACGTTGGTCTCGATCTGCCGGGCTCCGGTGGCTGCGAAGGACCGCAGGGTGCGGGCGCGCACCCGGGCCAGGGCTTCCGGGCTGAGCGCCTCGACCGTGCCGCGGTAGCCGGTGCCCATCACCACGGTCCACCAGTCCTCGGGCTCGGGCGTCGGGTGGAATCCCGCCTCGGCCTCGATTTCGACGTCCGGGATGCCGCTCTCCTCGAACAGGCGGCGCAAGGCCTCGGGGTCCGAGATGAGGTCCCGGGGGTGGATCTCCCGGTAGAGGTCCGGCCGCTCGGCGCGGACCGCCTCCCAGAAGATCCCGTCCGCCGGCTGGAACAGGCGCGGCCCCCAGGTGGTCACCGCCAGCCGGCCGCCCGGCCGCACCCAGCGCCACATCCGCCGCAGCGCCGCCGCCATGTCCGGCAGAAAGAAGAGGCCGAAGACGCAGACCACGGCGTCGAACGAGCCCGGTGCGAGCTCCACCTGCTCGAGGTCCTCGACCCGCAGCTCGACGTTGCCGAGGCGCCGGATGGTCGCCTTGACGCGGGCCCGCCGGATCAGGTTTTCCGCGAGATCGAGGCCGAGCACCCGGCCGGTGGGGCCCACCCGCTCGGCGGCGGGGAGGGCCGAGGCGCCGGTGCCGCAGCAGAGGTCGAGCACGGTGTCGCCCGGCGCCAGGCCGAGCCGGTCGATGGTGCGGCGTCCGAACCGGTCCCAGAACGAGAGCCGGGGATCGTCAAAGAGATCAGCCGCCGCGTTGAAGCCCGCGGCGGCGCGTGTTTTCGCTTCCTGCACATCCATCATCCACCTCCAGAAGACCCTCAACGAACGAAGACGCGCCGATCCCTCAGCGATCTCCGGGGCTCGCTCTTGGACTGTCCTTCCGGCGCTCCGGTTCCCGGACGCGATTTATGGCGCCCTCTCGCGATAACAACACGGATGGACAGAA
>QHVW01000362.1:0-364 GCA_003223675.1 Acidobacteriota bacterium | reverse complement strand
GGGCGCGGCGAAAGGGAATCACCGTCGTCGGGACCGGCGACTTCACCCATCCCGCCTGGTTCGAGGAGATCCGCGAGAAGCTCGTGCCGGCCGAGCCGGGCCTGTTCCGGCTGCGCCCCGACATCGAGCGGGAGGTCGAGCGCCAGCTCCCCGCCGCCTGTCATGGGCCCACCCGTTTTCTGCTGGAGGTCGAGATCTCGACGATCTACAAGAAGGGGGACCGCACGCGGAAGGTCCACCATCTGATCTACGCCGCCAACCTGGAGACGGCGGGGCGCTTCCGGGAGAAGCTGGCGACGATCGGCAATATTTCCTCGGATGGCCGGCCGATCCTCGGGCTGGACTCGCGCCATCTGCTGGAGAT